>DASSWB010000091.1:0-9374 GCA_035705495.1 Salinimicrobium sp.
GCCACAAACTTTCAAGCAATTGTTGATGGTGGGCGGAATGGACAAATATTTTCAAATTGTAAAATGTTTCCGTGACGAAGATTTACGTGCCGATCGTCAGCCTGAATTCACGCAAATCGACTGTGAAATGGCTTTTGTGGAGCAGGAAGATATTTTGAATATTTTTGAAGGTTTGACGCGGCATTTGCTTAAAGAAATAAAAGGTGTTGAAGTCGCCGATTTTCCACGGATGACCTATGCAGAGGCGATGAAAAAATACGGAAATGACAAACCGGATATACGTTTCGGAATGGAATTCGCCGAACTTGATGAACTGACTAAAAACAAAGGCTTCAACGTTTTTGATCAGCAGGAATTGGTGGTTGGAATTGCCGTTCCCGGAGCTGCTTCGTACACCAGAAAAGAAATTGACAAATTAATCGATTGGGTAAAGCGCCCTCAGATTGGTGCAACAGGATTGATTTGGGCAAAATACAACGAAGATGGAACGCTGAAATCTTCCGTGGATAAATTTTATTCCGAAGAAGATTTAAAAACCTGGGCAGATGCAACTGGAGCAAAACCAGGAGATTTGATTCTTGTGATGGCCGGTGCCGCAAATAAAACCAGAACCCAATTAAGTGCTTTGAGAATGCATATGGCAACAGAACTCGGCTTAAGAAAAGCAGACGAATTCGCACCACTTTGGGTAGTTGATTTTCCACTTTTGGAATGGGATGAGGAAACAAATCGTTTTCACGCAATGCACCATCCTTTTACTTCGCCAAAACCAGAAGATATTGAACTTTTAAAAACAAAACCAGGGGAAGTTCGAGCAAATGCTTATGATTTGGTGTTAAACGGTAATGAAATTGGCGGCGGTTCGATCAGAATCCACAACAAAGCCACTCAGGCAATGATGTTTGATTATTTAGGATTTACCGAAGAAGAAGCAAAAGCCCAATTTGGGTTTTTAATGGATGCTTTTCAATATGGAGCGCCTCCACACGGTGGAATCGCTTTTGGATTGGACAGATTGGTCGCTATTTTGGGCGGACAAGAAACAATACGTGATTTTATTGCATTCCCAAAAAATAATGCAGGAAGGGATGTAATGATTGATGCACCTGCGAAACTGAATAAAGAACAACTTAAAGAACTGAACCTCGAAGTAAAACTATAGATTCGCTTTATTTTCAGATAAAATCCTGCTTTTCCAGCAGGATTTTTTAAATTCCAGCGGTTTTTAAAACTAAAAAAATTGAAAGAATCCCATCAAAAAGCCATAGACCGGTTCCTTGAATGGAAATCCCTCTACCTATCTCAACAACAATTTGTGATGTTTATAAGTGCTGTTGTAGGATTTTTAGCCGGACTCGTGGCGGTAATGATGAAAAATCTCACTTATTACATCCAGCGATTATTGGAAGGAGAAGTGATTGTTAATTACCACAATGCTTTTTACTTTATTTTTCCACTTATTGGAGTTGCCATTTCCTTGATTATCGTTCGTTACTTTATTAGAAAGAAAATCGGAAACGGGATTAATACAACCCTATACGCAATTTCAAGACGACATGGAATTTTGAGGAAATTTCAAATGTATGCTTCATTGATCACCGCTCCAATCACGGTCGGATTTGGAGGTTCTGTTGGGTTAGAGGCACCCACCGTAGCAACAGGGGCTTCAATAAGCTCAAATTTAGCACGGATATTCAGAATGAACCAGGCAACAAGAACACTACTAATTGGTTGCGCGGCTGCCGGAGCAATGTCCGCCTTGTTTAAAGCTCCCATTGCAGCAATTATTTTTGCCATAGAAATTTTTAGTTTGGATTTGACGCTGGTTTCCATGATTCCTCTGCTGCTGGCTTCAGTTTCATCAATTTTGACCACATATTTCTTCACTGGGTCAGAAAATATTCTTCATTCCCAGATTAGTGATGAATTTGATATCAATCAGGTTCCCTTTTATATTTTATTGGGAATTTTAGCGGCATTTAGTTCGATTTATTTTACAAGGATTTATTTTAAGATCAAAAATGTTTTTGAAAAAATCAAATCACCAATTTCACGACTTTTTATAGGAGGAATCAGCTTGGGGATCCTTGTATTTTTTATTCCGCCCTTATATGGTGAAGGTTATGATGTGATCAACAATCTATTACAGGGGGATTATAAAAACGCATTGGGAACAACCCTTTTTAACGATTTTATGAATGAAATTTGGGTGGTGATTGCCTTATTGGCCGGATTGATAATTTTTAAAATTATAGCAACTTCACTTACAATGGGCGCTGGAGGAATTGGAGGTATTTTTGCACCCGTACTTTTTATGGGGAGCGCCATGGGACATTGTTTTGCTTTGATCATTAATACATTCGGATTTTTAAAAAATCCTCTCTCTGTGAGCAACTTTACCATGGTGGGAATGGCAGGATTGGTTGCCGGTATTATGCACGCTCCACTAACGGCAATCTTCCTTATAGCAGAATTGACAAGTGGTTATGAACTATTCGTGCCATTAATGATTACAGCGGCGATTTCATTTATGATCACCTCTCAGTTTCAAAAGCATTCGATTTTCACCCTCGAATTGGCTTCCCGCGGAGATCTGATTACACACAACAAGGACCAAACCGTTCTTACGCTGTTAAATATTCAACAAGTGATCGAAACCACATTTATTCCCCTAAAAATAAATATGAATTTAGGCGACGTCATTCACGAAGGAGTCGTCAAATCACCACGAAATATTTTTCCCGTTCTTGATGACGACGAATGTCTAAAAGGAATCCTTCTATTGGATGATCTGCGTCCGATTATGTTTGATCAGGAACTTTATGAAACCATAAAAGTGGACGAATTAATGCAGCCTGCGCCAGATATCATTTACATGGAAAAAGACCGCGTAAAAGATATAATGAAAAAATTTCAGGACAGTAACGCGTGGAATTTACCGGTGGTACGATACGGAAAATATATAGGTTTCGTTTCCAAATCTAAACTTCTAACCGCCTATAGGCAAAAGCTGATCGAGGTAACGGTTTAACTTTTTTCCCTTCAATATCAACTTCAATATCGATAGGGGCGTTCCCACCGTAGCCTTCGGCGTAGGTGGGCGGGCTTTCCGCTATATCTTTTGTTTCGCAAAAGCTGCACAAAAGGATGCCGCTGCAATCCCTAACGCAAAAAACAAGTAAATTTTATCATTTTTTACGGTTAAAAAGCCGGATGCCGAAGATATTACGGTTTATTTTCACTCTCACCTTCAGAAAAGCCGAAGGCGAAAGGACGAAGAAAAGGGCGAATCGCAATTCGCCCCCCCGACCAACAAAAAAATAATAGAAAAATGAACAGATACAATCCAAATATCCATCACCGCCGTTCCATTCGATTAAAAGGATATGATTATTCGCAAGCGGGATTATATTTCATCACCTTTTGTTGTCAGGATAGGGCCCATTTATTCGGGAAAATTATAAATGGAAAAATGGAATTGAATGAATATGGCAAAATAGCCTATCAAGAATGGCTGGCTACAGAAAAAATAAGAGACAATTGCATTTCCCACGAATTTATCGTGATGCCCAATCATATTCACGGAATCTTGGAAATTCTTTTTAAAAAGGGCGAATCCGAACCTGGGAAATTCAAATCTCCATCTCAAACAATAGGCTCTATCATAAGAGGCTATAAAATAGCCACCATCAAAAAAATAAAAGATAAAATCCTAAAAGAAAATAATCCCCCATTCCGTACGGGCGAATCGCAATTCGCACAAAATCCAAGATCGGGCGAATCGCAATTTGCCCCAGCTTCTCAAACCCAAGAAACAAAAGAATCGCAATTCGCACAAAACTCAAGATCAGGCGAACCGCAATTCGCACAAAATTCAAGATCAGGCGAATCGCAATTCTCCCCAAATTCAAGATCGGGCGAATCGCAATTCGCCCCGAGGAGAAAAATTATCCAATTAGATTTTAAAATCTGGCAACGGAATTACTACGAACATATAATAAGAGACGAAAGAGCTTACCAACGGATTTCGGAATATATCATCAATAATCCCGCAAAATGGCATAAAGAAAAAAGAAAAAGAAAAGATTGAAATCTTCAATTTCCAGATACGGGACGAATTGCAATTCGCTTCCGAGATACGGGCGAATTGCAATTCGCCCCGACGGAAATCTTCATTTCAATAATTCCCGCTGCTTCTTCGACATTCCTTTCACTACCAAATCATAAGAATGATCAATCAATTCCTTTACAAAATCAGGCGGCAGACTTTCCGCAAAAACAGCGTTCCAATGCTTTTTGCTCATATGATAAGCCTCTGTAATCAATCCATCGTATTCATCCCGAAGTTCCAGAGCACGTTCTGGATCGCATTTTAAACTGACTTTTAACGGAACGTGTTCTAGACCCACGAGCGCAAACATTTTACCGCCGACTTTAAAAACCAACGTTTCCTCGTCGAAAGGGAATTCTTCGGTTACTGCATTTTTTGAAATGCAATATTCCCGTATTTCTTCAATATTCATATCAAGCAGTTTTTCCGATTGTTCCCAGATGCGTGAATTTGAATCCGCTTTCGTATTTCAATCCGTAGCCTAAACACCTATCAAAAGCAGTGTGCGTAAAAAAGATGATTCCGATCAATTCCATTATTTCCATATTAAAATATGCACCGATCAAATACAGAAAAATTGCCAAGGCTTTGTGATGAAAAAGATTATAAATGAATGCTCCGGCCTTGTTACCTAAGGCATAGCCAATCATTCCAATATCGGGGAGGAGAAATAAAACCAAAAACCACCACCATTCAAAATCCAAAAAACCAAAAGCGTAGATTCCTAAAAAAAACATTGCCAATTCCTCAATTTTTAAAGTTGTTTTCATATCTATCTGATTTTATAAATTACGGGTTTACTCGGGGTGGCGTCATTTTCAAACGAGGCAATCTGCAGATTCAACAAATAATTTCCATCAACAATTCCCGAAGGAACATAAATCATCTCAGTAATTGTTGCATTGAGACGAGTACTTTTCGGATAATTCCAAAATGCCTTGTGCGCCAATAATTTCCCTTCGTCGCGTTCCTTGTCAACCGATGGCAAGTCGATCAATAAATGATCAATTCCGCATTCACGAATATATTTCGCCGCGGCTTCTTCTAAATACGGCCAATTGGTATTCGAATATTTTTTGTTTCTTTTCGCGTGATGGTTTGGGAGTGTCCGAATAATCAAAGCTTCGGTTTCAGAGGCTTTTAATTTCTCCTGAATCGATTCCAAAGTAATCACTTCATCTTCTCCCCTTTTTATCGGCTGAACAGAAATCAGTTTTGAGGTGAAAAAGAATGTTTTTAAAGTATCTTGAATACTGTGGAATTCTGGAGTGATATGTCCGACGCATTCGGTGTGGGTTCCGTGTGCGTGCGGATTGAAATAAATATTATTGAAATTTGTTGAAGAACCTTTCCCGACTTTTCCAATAAAATCACCATCAACAACCGGTTCAATTTTTGGCGCTCCCAAATACCACGCAATCGGATTTTTATCATCTCCCCGCAAACTGATGGAAATATCCAACGGTTTCGATAAATCAATTGTAAATTCTTCGTTTTGATAGGTAATGGTTGCGATCATACTTCCGACTTGAAAAACAAAAATAACTTTTTTCGCATTGAAAATTAAGCATCTTTTTATTAATCAAAATTGTTAGACCCTGAAATAAATTCTGAGTGACGTTTTCAATCAACCATAAACAAATCCGCAGCAATGCCGTCACTTAAAAATTTCCCCTTTTTGGTTACTTTCAAATGATCTTCCCGGAACTCCATTAATTCATCAGTAACCAATTTCTTTGATTCTTTCAACAGATGAGAAACAAATGATTTTCCAAATTGATTACCGACTTCCTCCATCGAAATTCCCCATTTTGTTCTCAATCTCGTCATAACATATTCATTGAATTTATCCCGCACCGAAAGCGTTTCTTCCTCCAAAGGAAGCTCTCCTTTTTCAAAGGATTTGATATACAATGTATTGTTGCTAACGTTCCATTTGCGTTTTTCACCATCAAAAGAATGTGCCGAAGGACCAATTCCCAAATAAGGTTTTCCGAACCAGTAAGCGGTATTGTTTTTCGAAAAATAGCCTGGTTTTCCAAAATTGGAAAATTCATAATTGTCAAATTCCGCAGCTTCCAAAGTTTCAATCATAATTTCGTAGTGCGACTTTGCCACTTCATCATCAATAGGTTGAATGATTTTTTTCTGAATCATTTTTTCCAATGCTGTTTTCGTCTCTACCGTAAGTGCGTAACTTGAGATATGGGGCACTTCGAGTTCTAAAGCAATTTTCAGATTTTCCTTCCAACGCTCATTGCTCATTCCGGGAATTCCATAAATAAGGTCGATGGAAATATTATCGAAGTATTTTTTTGCCAACTGAATAGATTTCAAAGCTTCTTCGGAATTATGAGCGCGATTCATCATCTTCAGGTCTTCCTCAAAGAATGATTGCACCCCAATACTCAACCGATTCACTGGGGAATTCGCTAAAATTTTTATTTTCTCTTCAGTTAAATCGTCTGGATTCGCCTCAAGCGTAATTTCCGGATTTTCGACAATTTTATAATTTGAAAAAATCGTTTTAAAAATTCTGTTCAATTCTTCGGAAGTCAGTAATGAAGGTGTTCCGCCGCCAAAATAAATCGTTTCCACTTCACCAGAAACCTCATCTTTCCGAAGCAATAATTCCATGCACAACGCATTTACCAGCTCATCTTTCTTCTTTAAGGAGGTCGAAAAGTGGAAGTCGCAGTAATGACAGGCTTGTTTGCAAAAAGGAATATGGATGTACATAGTTCAATTATCAATAAGCAATTATCAATTTTGTCTCAGATAATCAATGGATATTTTCCAATGGTCATTGTTAACTGATTACTGTTTATTGTTTATTAATCCTGGTTGTTTTCAAAATGGAAAAAAGAATACGAGAAAGTTCATCTGTTTGGGAAAATAGCGAGTTGAAATTATCAAGATCAATATAATCGGTATCCTTTAGCAATCTAAGCCAAAATTTAGTTTCTAGACTTTCTTTATAAGCAATGGAAATTTTTGCTGAAAAATCTGCTACGGAAATACCACCGTTTGCTTCAACTACATTTGCCCCAATCGAAGTACCACATCTTAGAAATTGCTTTGATAAAATATATTCCCTTTTTTCCTTGACGATTTCCTTATATAATTGCACCACTTGAACCGCAAGTTTATACGATTTTTCAGCTAAAACATTTTCCTTCATAATTGATAATTGTTTATTGATCATTGCTTATTGATTTTCATTGGATTCTGCTTCACAAACGCTTCCCATCCCGTATAACTTTTACCGATTTCCACTTTTCCTGCATTGTAAAAATGACAAACAGCAGCAGCGAGCCCGTCGGTGGAATCAAGGTTTTTAGGGAGTGTTTTTAATTTCAGCAAACTTTGAAGCATTTTCGCCACTTGTTCTTTGCTCGCATTTCCGTTTCCGGTGATTGCCATTTTAATTTTTTTGGGGGAATATTCGGTGATTGGAATTTGTCTGGAAAGCCCAGCTGCCATTGCCACGCCTTGCGCCCTTCCCAATTTCAACATTGATTGTACGTTTTTTCCAAAAAACGGTGCTTCAATTGCGATTTCATCTGGATGATAAGTATCTATGAGTTCAATGGTTCGTTCAAAAATCAGTTTTAGCTTTACGTAATGATCGTCGTATTTCTGAAGCAAAAGCTCGTTGAGCTGCAAAAATTCCATTTGTTTATTCACAACTTTTATGAGTCCGAAGCCCATAATTGTGGTTCCCGGGTCGATTCCTAAAATGATTTTTTCGGTACTCAAAATATTGGATAAATGTTTTATTCGTTTATTTGCGTATGTTTTGGAAACGTCACAAAATTAAGCAATTCTCGTTCGTGTTCCTCAAAATCCTGATCGTTTGTCTGGCCGTTTTTTTCATTTGGGAAAAACTATACGACACTGGACAAGATAATGCAATTTTGTGGGGAAATTTAATTTTGGAAGATTCCTTTACGCTCTTTTTTTTGCCAGTTTTATTGGTTTTGAGTTTTGGAAATTGGTTTTTTGAAATTAAAAAATGGAAAATTTTAGCTTCGGTTATTGAACCCACGACTTTTAAAGAAGCTGCAAGTCAGAGTTTGGCTTCTTTGACAGCCTCGATTTTCACACCAAACCGTATTGGTGAATACGGAGCTAAAAGTTTGTTTTTTTCAAAAAAGCATTGGAAAAAAGTCCTTCTGCTGAATTTCATCGGAAATATGACGCAGCTCTTGACCACCATCTTCTTCGGAATTTTAGGGTTGATTTTTCTTTGGAATAAAATCGCATTGCCTTTTTCCAATTCGGAAATATTTTTGACCTGCGGAATTTTTTGTACTCTTATCGCGACATTTTTGTTTTTCAAAAATCAGGAAATCGGCAGAAATTTATCAACTTTTCATAATCTCAAAATTCGGGAAAAATTAAATTTAATCAGATTTTCAACTATTCGATATTTATTGTTTTCCCATCAATTTTATTTAATTTTAATGATTTTTGGAGCAGAAATTGGATATTTCGAAGGAATTTCAGCCATTTTCGTTATTTATCTTTTTGCCTCAGCCTTGCCTTCAATTTTCTTTTTGGAAGCAGTTGTCAAAGGAAGCATTGCCCTTTGGATTTTCTCAATTTTTCAAGTTGAAGAAATGATTGTTTTGACTACCGTCGGATTGATGTGGTTGTTCAATTTTGCAATTCCAGCACTGGTTGGCAGTTATTATGTGGTTCAATTCAAACCGCAAAAAACAACTGTGGTATGATGTATTTTCTCATTGTCATCAGCATTTTTTATGCTTTGCTCATTCTTTATTTGCGCTACGGATTTCATCAGGTAAAAGAATTTGTTTCCGAAGAAAAACCTGCAAAAACCTCGTTTTCAATAATCATCGCTTTTCGGAATGAAGCAGCCAATCTTCCGCAGCTTTTTTTGACGCTGAAAAAATTAAAATATCCTGTTCATTTGTTTGAAATTATCTTGGTCAATGACGATTCCACGGATAATTCCGAAGCTATTTCAAACGAATTCAAAAATTCCAATCCGCAGCTTCACATTTCGGTTTTAAAAAATCAGCAACCGAAATCGGCTAAAAAAGCTGCGATTAACACCGGGATCAATTCCGCAGAAAAAGAATATATCATCACGACAGATGCCGATTGCGAAGTTCCCGAAAATTGGCTCACGGAATTTGACTGTTTTATTCAAAAAACCGAAGTAAAATTTATCTCGGGACCTGTGGTTTTTGAAAAAGGAAAAGGTCTGTTGAATATTTTCCAGCGCATTGATTTT
>DASSWB010000092.1:0-2328 GCA_035705495.1 Salinimicrobium sp.
CGATTTTATTTTTTCCTGCCAGTAAGAAGGGTCATGACTCATGAGCACTTTAAAATCCGAAGCATCAACATTTGCCGCAGCTTTATCAATGTCACCAGCTTTTTTGAATCCGCCGATTCCCCAATTTTCGACACCAATTAAAGCAATTCGCTGTCCGTCCCTTTCTATAAACCTGGATTCATTCAGCAATAAATTCCAACCCAGATTTTTATGGACTTCTTTTACCGAACTTAAATTATAATCCTTCGCAGCGGCAGTTTTCCAATCGACATAATCGCCATAATCGTGATTTCCCAAAACCGAAAAAACACCGTCTTTCGCTTTTATATTGCTGAAAATATCCATCCACGGAGTCATTTCCGCAGCCATATTATTGACCAAATCACCAGTAAAAAGAACAATATCGCCTTCCTGTTCGTTCAGCAGCTTAATTGCGTGTTCTATTTCTCTTTTACATTCCAAACTTCCGCTATGAACATCACTGATCTGGATAATTTTGTATCCGTCAAAAGCTTCAGGTAAATCATCAAAGAACAAATTCTGCCGAACCACCCGATAATTGTATTTCCCTTGATACATTCCGTAGATAAGTGAGGCAAAAGGAACCGCAGCAACACCCAAGGCAATCGTGCTCACAAATTTTCTCCTCGATTCCAGTGAAAATTCAGAACCTGATCTAAAAATTTTCTGATAAACAGCAATGAAAAAACGGAACAAATCCTCTCCAAATAGAAACAAAACAACAATGATTTTTGCAACCATAAAAGCCAGTAGAAATCCAATTGCATAACTTCTTCCAACAGAAAGCACTTTTCCTTCCGTCGGTTGCGTCCATTGATAAATGAAATTTCCAACCACCAACGCGCTGAACAATATAAAGACAACAAGCAGCCAATTTGAACGCGTTAACGTCCTAAAGGCTTGAAAAGAATAAATATCCAATAAAATATATACACAAATAAATAAGAACCAGCGCATTCCAGAAATTTAGACGGCAAAGATAAATTTTAAAAAAAGATAAATCCACCGCCTTAACTTTTATTCAACACGAACTCGGTTTTTCAATTTTAAAAAAGCAGAAATTCGACATCCTGTTCTTTAATAATGCGATTTAGTTTGTAGTTTTGAAAAATTTCAATTTCAAATAACATTTCCTTTATGGCAGCCCAAAAACGACTTTTCCTTCTCGATGCCTACGCCCTGATTTTTAGGGGTTATTACGCTTTTATCAAAAATCCGCGAATCAATTCCAAAGGATTGGACACATCGGCCATTATGGGGTTCACGAATTCACTTTTTGATGTAATTCGGCGGGAACGGCCAGATCATTTGGCGGTTTGTTTTGACAAAGAAGGAAGTGTGGCAAGAACAGAAATGTACAGCGAGTACAAATCCAACCGATTGGCAACACCGGAACCGATTATGCAGGCCATTCCGTATATTCAGGATATTTTAAAAGCAATGCATATTCCTGTGGTTGTTTTGCCAGGTTGTGAGGCAGATGATGTAATTGGAACGCTGGCACAACAAGCGGAAAAAGAAGGTTATCAGGTCTTTATGGTGACGCCGGACAAGGATTTTGCCCAGTTGGTGACCGAAAATATTTTCATGTACCGCCCCGCAAGAATGGGCAACGGAATTGAAATTTGGGGAATCCCCGAAGTCCAAAAGAAATTTGAAGTCGAAAGGACTGAACAAGTCATCGATTTCCTCGGAATGATGGGCGATGCTGTAGATAATATTCCTGGTTTACCGGGGGTTGGAGAGAAAACTGCCAAAAAATTCATCAAGGAATTTGGGAGCATGGAAAACCTTTTGGCGAATACGGATAAGCTAAAAGGAAAAATGCGAGAGAAGGTCGAAGCCAGTGCAGAACTCGGTTTGCTTTCAAAAAAATTGGCAACGATAGACACTTGTTGCGACGTCCAATTTCACGCCGAAGATTACGAACTTTCTATGCCCGATGCTGAAAAAGTACAAGAGATTTTTGAAGATCTGGAATTCCGCCGACTCAAAGAACAGTTTCTGAAATTGTTTTCTTCGGAACCGCAGCCAACGCCCACGCAAATCAGTAATACGCCTTCGGCAGCAAAAAATATTCCAACGGCCGGGGCAGGACAATTTTCACTTTTCGGAAATGACGGTGTTGAACCGATGATGGAATCCACCGGAAGAAAAACCATTAAAGATGTTCCGCATGTATATCAAAGTATTGCACCGGGAATGGCGATGCGATTGTTTCTTCAGAATTTATTGAAACAGGAAAGTGTGTGTTTTGACACCCAAACCAGTAGCAGTAATCCGCTAACTGCAGAACTTATTGGAATT
>DASSWB010000093.1:0-3304 GCA_035705495.1 Salinimicrobium sp.
CCACATTTCATTGTGAAATTCTATCGGTACCAAATCCTCGCCAGGTGCTTCACCCATTCTAATAACAACTAGATTTTTACTGGGCACTACATTTATGAACTGCCCATTTTTGCCCATTGCCGCATATAAATCGGTCGGTGCATTTTCTGAAAGCGGCGTATTAAAAGAATTTGAAAATCCCGGGACCATTATTTCGGATTTTCCGTTGAGCCAAGTCAGGTAACCATAAGAAGGATTAATATCTTGAGAAGAATTGATCATTTCGTTAAAGTAATTGGCATCGGCAAGTACCGGAGTTTCATTCCAAATTCCTTCATTCAAAAGCAATAAACCAAACCGAGCAGCGTCACGCGCACTACTCCAATAAACCCTGTTGTAATCCAAATAAATCCACGAGCCGTTCATCCCGATTTTATCCTGGATTTTTAAATCCGTAAAATCATTAAAATCCATTCCCGAAGCATTGCTCACCACTTGCTCCAATAAAGTATAGGCAGCATTGTGATAATACCACTGCGTGCCGACCTCAACACCAAATTGCAGACATTCTGGATCGGTGCAATCAATGTTCGGAACGTTGTAATCCAATCCTGTTGTCATTGTTAAATGATGTTTCAGCAGAATTTCATTTTCCTTGTTTAAATCCAAACTGGACCAATTTTCCCCTAAATAATCTGAACTGCGATCGTTTATGTTAAGTATTCCTTCCTCCTGGGCGATACCGACCAGAAAAGCAGTTAAGGTTTTTCCCGCCGAAGCCCAATACCAGTTGGTATTTTTATCAAAAGTTTCGGTATTGGCAATATTATTTCCCCAGTATTTTTCCATCACAATCTTTCCGTTTTTCAAAATCAGAAAAGCGCGCGTTCCATTTTGGGAAAGATAATTTTCCAGTTCCGGAATTGTTTCGGTGTTCCAACCTAAATCTTGTGGTGTCTTGGTTTCCCATTCTCCCGAACCAATGGGCGGAAAATACATTTCCGTATCTTCCGACGGTATTTCTCCCGAATTGTCATCTGTGCTACATCCCATCAAACCGATAAAGCACAATACGAGCAAAAAATGTTTCTTCACAATTTCAAAGTATTAAAACCTGTAAATCAATCTGGTAAAAGTACAAATATTTACAGGTAGAAAGTTGGAACTATTTTTATAAGTTAGCAGTCGGAATTTTTCTTTTTCAACTCAAAAAAATTCCATCAAAAACGATCATTATGCAACCAATTCATATCTTGTTAATTATTGGCGCCTATTTTGGAGTCCTCATGCTCATTTCCTATTTTACTGGAAAGAACGATAGCAACGATGCCTTTTTTAAAGCAGAATCTAAATCGCCGTGGTACATTGTGGCTTTTGGAATGATTGGCGCTTCACTTTCTGGCGTTACATTTATCTCGGTTCCGGGATGGGTTCGGGATTCTCAGTTTAGTTATATGCAAGTTGTTTTGGGTTATTTGGTGGGATATTTTGTGATTACTTTTGTTTTACTTCCTATTTACTACCGACTCAATGTAACGTCGATTTACGAATATTTACAGCAGCGCTTCGGAAATGTGAGTTACCGAACAGGTGCATTTTTCTTCTTCCTTTCGCGGGTTTTGGGTGCTTCTTTCCGGATGTTTTTAGTAGCCACGGTTTTGCAGTATTTTGTATTTGATGCTTGGAACGTTCCTTTCGCGGTGACCGTGATTTTATCGATTCTCTTCATTTGGTTGTACACGGCACGCGGCGGAATTAAGACTATTGTTTGGACCGATACATTCCAGACATTTTTTATGTTGGCGTCAGTAGTTGTTGCAGTTTATTATGTTTCTTCGGAATTGAACTGGGGTTTCATGGATTTCTTTACTGCCCCGGAACTTGCGCCTTACACCAAAACATTTTTTACAGATAGTTTTCTGGCGAAGGATTATTTCTGGAAATCATTTTTTGGCGGAATGTTCATCACAATTTGTATGACAGGATTGGACCAGGATATGATGCAAAAAAACCTGACTTGCAAGAGCTTGCGTGATGCTCAAAAAAATGTGCTTTCCTATAGTTTTGTGTTCATCCCTGCCAATTTGCTCTTTCTCTTTTTGGGAGCGTTGTTATTTGTTTATGCGGAACAAGTCGGAATTTCTGTTCCCGTTTTGGACGGAAAGGAAAAAACAGATTTACTGTTCCCGGAAATTGCTCTAAACGGAAGTATGGGCATCGGATTGGGAATTATGTTTATCCTCGGATTGATTGCAGCGGCATATTCTAGTGCCGATAGCGCGTTAACTGCACTTACAACCAGTTTCTGTGTCGATTTTTTAAATATTAAAAAGCGGGCACTTGATAAACAAAAAGGATTGAGAAAACGAGTTCACATAGGAATCAGCGTACTTTTGATAATCGTGATTATCGCTTTTAAATATCTAATGGACAGCAGCGTAATCGATTTGTTGCTGACAGCCGCAGCTTATACTTACGGACCATTGTTGGGATTGTTTGCCTTCGGAATTTTTACGAAATATAAAATAAAGGATCGTTGGAGCTGGATTGTCGCTTTAGTCTCCGTTGCGATCACTGCTTTACTCGGAACAATTCCGCCGGAACTTATAGGCGGATATCATTTTAACTATGAATTGTTATTGGTAAACGGTGGGTTGACTTTCCTCGGATTAGTACTGATTCGTAGAAAGCATGACTAAAGTACAGGCAACAACAGGTTCAATATTTTTATCGCCCAGCATTTTATAGAAAACAGGATTTTCAGTTCCTGGATTGAAAATCACGCGTTTTGGTTCCAAGGAAATTATATAATCGTAATATTCCTCTTGCCTTTTTGGATTCAGGTAAAGCGTAACGGTTTCGATATCGTCAAAATGTTTTTTCTCCTTGATAATACGAATATTTTGGACAATGCCTTCTTTTAATCCGATCGCTTTTACAGGTTCGCCGTGATCAACCAATCTTTTAATTGCTATATAGGAATATCTAGAGGGATTTGTGGATGCGCCAAGGACCAAAGTAGTTTTTTTCATCATTGTAATTGGGGTGCTAAATTTTCGGATAAAATATAAGAAAAAAACAGAATTCTGAAACCTAATTGCTTCACTTATTCCAAAAATATTTTTTCAAAAAAGAAAAATTCTACATGTAACAAAAAGAAATAAATATCGTCTATTGAGGAGATCGGATGAAACACGATCAAAAATTGTAAAAACCTACATTCAGGAAATAGGTTATACAAAGTAATATACAAAACATACTAAATTATTTTATGAAAAAAATTTTATTCCTTCTTCTTTGTCCATTTGTTTTATTAGCCCAACCT
>DASSWB010000094.1:0-2834 GCA_035705495.1 Salinimicrobium sp.
CCTCCTTCCGTCGGAATGACATTGGTTGTCATTCATAACGAAGCTTTTCGCGTAGTGAAGAATCTATGGATTGGAAGCAGGATTTCAATCAAGCAAGAGATTCCTCCTTCCGTCGGAATGACATTTGGTTGTCATTCAGAACGAAGCTTTTTGCGTAGTGAAGAATCTATGAAATGGAAGCAGGATTTCATTCAGACAAGAGATTCCTTCTTCCGTCGGAATGACAAAATATTTTCTAAATTTGAAAAAAGAATTTCAAAAAAATGAACTATATATTATTTGACGGCGCTTCACGAAAACAATTACTGCCTTTTACATATACCCGACCTGTTGCCGATATCCGAATTGGAATCCTCACAATACGCGAAAAATGGGAGAAATTCCTGAACACGACAACTTCAACTGTTACCGAGGATTATTTATCCGTCAAATGGCCAATGGTGGAAATGGAGGAGAATATCATGATCAATGCTTCTTTTTTGCCAACTGCGGAATTGATTGAACAGATAAGAAATTTAAAACCAAATGAAGCTATTTTCCACGAGGAAGATATCGTGGCATTTTTTGCTCTGGAAGATGAACAAATTGATTTGAACAATTGCACATCCTTTGAACTAGAGGGCGAAGCTTTTTGTATTCAACACACTTGGGACATTTTTTCCAAAAACGGGAAAGCGATCGAAGCCGATTTTGAATTGCTCACCACCAATCAAAAATCAGCAGAAATCCCAAATTTTGTACAATGCCTCAATAAAAACCAAATTTTTATTGAGGAGGGCGCAAATATTTTACCTTGTATTCTAAATGCCACCAATGGTCCTATCTACATAGGAAAAGACGCCGAAATTATGGAAGGATCCATGGTTCGCGGACCGTTTGCGCTTTGTGAACATTCGACTTTAAAAATGGGGGCTAAAATTTATGGCGGGACAACTATTGGTCCGCATAGCAAAGTTGGGGGAGAAGTGAACAATTCGGTGATTTTTGGATTTTCAAATAAAGGTCACGACGGATTTTTAGGAAATGCAGTCTTGGGCGAATGGTGCAATTTGGGCGCTGACACGAATAATTCCAACTTAAAAAACAATTATGCGGAAGTCAGGCTTTGGGATTACGAAACGGAAGGTTTTGCCAAAACTGGTTTGCAGTTCTGCGGATTGATGATGGGCGATCACAGTAAATGTGGAATTAATACGATGTTCAATACCGGAACCGTGGTTGGCGTAAGCGCCAATATTTTTGGAAGCGGATTTCCACGGAATTTTGTTCCCAGTTTCAGTTGGGGCGGCAGTGCCGGAATGACGACTTATAAAACAATCAAGGCTTTTGAAGTTGCTGAAAAAGTAATGGAAAGAAGAAACATTGAATTCACCGACGAGGACAAAGCTATTCTGGAACATGTATTTGAAGAAACGGCGAAATTCAGACGGAATTAAGCAGGTTTTTTAAACATAATCATCCATCATTACGCGTTTTTTATTTTCAGAAAACGCGGCGGTCCGTTTGTGGAGAATTTGAAACATGGGTCATGCTTAAATTCATGAGATTGCCGCAGTCGTGCCTCCTTCGCAAAGACGTTCCGATTGAAGTATTTCACGTCCACCCTGTGTTTTTCTCGAATTTATCTTTTAATCCAGTTTTCCATTTTTAATTCGGAAATACGATTAAATTCCTTGCTATTCTCGGTAACCATTATTAAGTCATTGGCAACCGCTGTTGCTCCAATTAACAGGTCAAAATCACTGATCATGTTTCCATTTTTTCTCAAACGCACTTTTTCTTTTGCATAAATATTTATTGCATTATAAATAGGAAGAATTCTTACCTGTTCTGAAAACCTCTCAATGAGTTCGTGATTTTTTTGTGGATTTGAGCTATTCTCGGCTCCAAACACAAGTTCCGCAAGCGTTATCTCTGAAATGGCGCAATTATGAAGCTTTACTTCTTGAAATTTATCTATTAGATCAAATTTTCCCCTGAAAAAATGAATGCAAATATTCGTGTCGAGTAAATATTTCATTCGAAACTTTCGGTATTGGTTTTTACAACTCTTGAATTTTTTATTTCCTCAACAATTTCATCCGAAGTCCGTTCATCTTCCCATGCTCCAAACATGGATTTCAGATCGGATTCCTTTTTTGGTTTTGTTTCGATGGATTTGATCAGTTTATTGATTAAATTTATTTTTGCGTTATTATCCAGGTTTTTTAAAAACCCGAAATATTTTTCCAACATTTTATTTGAAACCGTCAGACTTCCCATAGCATATTTTTATTGCAAATTACTAATTTTCTTTCATAACTACTTTTTCAGTTTTTAAAAAGCTTTTTTCTTGAGAGATTTTAGAAAACTTTGGATTTGCTTAGATGTTGAACACGGTTCGTAATCAAGTTCATGAGATTGCCGCAGTCGTGCTTCCTTCGCAAAGACACGCTTGAGGTGGGTTTCTGTTGAAGTTAGATGCTGAAACGAGTTCAGCATGACGTGATATTTTATTTTCCCACTGACCACTGACCACTGACCACTGATCACTGATCACTGACCACTTTTTTTAATAAAATTTTAACTAAATTAAGCCTCTGAAAAAGTGAACCATTCCAATCAATGCAATTATATAAACTGAAACCCAGAAAGGCACTCAACAAGGCTTTTTTAAAAGTAAAACCGAATCGATCGGAGATTGAAAACTTCAAAAGCAATCTGATTCAGTTGTTGGATTGTACGAACGATACCGAGAGTGAGGAATTCCATAAAAATCTGGTGATCGATTTTCTGAAGAAAACCTATTACGATCCGAATCATTTTGTGAATACAAAAGGCAGAAATGACCTCGT
>DASSWB010000095.1:0-28798 GCA_035705495.1 Salinimicrobium sp.
CTTTATCCAAATCAAATCATCATTGTTGACGGTTCTTTAGACGATCAAACTCAAGAGATGCTCAAGGAACATCATTTTCCGAATCTGGAAAATTTTAAAGTGGATGAAGCCAATCGCGGATTGACAAAACAACGGAATTTCGGAATTGAAAAAGTCAACTCAGAGTCGGAAGTTGTGTGTTTTTTGGATGATGATACGGTGCTGACGGAAAATTACTTTGAGAATTTGATAAAGGCTTACCAACTCTATCCCGATGCAGTTGGAGTAGGAGGTTATATTTTGGAAGAAAATATTTGGAAGCAAAAAACTGGAGCTGTCAAAGCAGACGAATTTGAATACGAAGGTTGGGTTCGAAAATTGGGAAGCAGAAATGTACTTCGGAAAAAACTTGGACTTCTTAGTGATGAAGAGCCTGGAATCATGCCATCGTATTCGAACGGATTTTCCATAGGATATTTACCGCCCTCAGGGAGAATTTATCCTGTTGAATTTTTTATGGGTGGTGTTTCTTCTTTTAAAAAGAAAATTTTTGAACGTATCAAATTTTCCACTTATTTCGAGGGCTATGGTTTGTATGAAGACATGGATTTTTGTCTTCGAGCATCCAAAATTGGTCAGCTTTACGTCAACACTGCCGCTGGTTTGTATCATTACCACGACGATGGCGGCAGACCAAACAAATTCAAGTACGGTAAAATGGTGGTGCGAAATGGTTGGTACGTATGGCGAGTGAAATTTCCCAATCCTGATTTTAAATCGAGAGTGAAATGGAATGCAATTGTCCTGACTTTGACTGCCATACGTTTTGGGAATATCTTTAATACTAAAAATAGAAAAGAAGCCCTGACGGAAACTTTGGGCAGATTAGCTGGTTGGTTTAGTTTGATTTTTAAAAGATCAAAAAAATGAAATTTGCCGTCATTTCACATACAGAACACATCAAGGCGCAAGATCAATTATTTGCGTATGCACCTTATGTGAAAGAAATGAATATTTGGTTGAAATATGTGGATGAGGTTCAAATCGTGGCACCATTGGTAAATAAAAAGGTTGATTCGATCAAAATTCCATATCAGCACAAATCAATTGCAATCAAATCCATTTCTGCGATTTCCTTAGTGGGATTTTTTGAAATTGTAAAAAGTGTCTGGCATATACCTGGTATAATTTTTCAGATTTACAAAACGATGCGTTGGGCAGATCATATTCATTTGCGCTGTCCCGGTAACATAGGTCTGTTGGGTTGTTTCACGCAGATTTTATTTCCGAAGAAACCCAAAACCGTCAAATATGCGGGTAATTGGGATCCAAAGGCAAAACAACCGTGGAGTTATACGCTTCAGAAATGGATTTTAAGCAATACTTTTTTGAGTCGGAATCTTCAGGTTTTGGTTTACGGCGAATGGAAAAACCAGAGCAAAAATATTCACCCCTTCTTTACAGCTTCTTTTACTGATATGGATGCGCAAATTCCGGTGAATAAAGATTTTTCCGAACCTATAAAATTTTTATTTGTCGGAACTCTATCGAAAGGCAAACGACCAATTTTAGCGGTTCAAATCGTGGAAGACTTGAAAAAAATGGGGTTTGATGTTTCTTTGGATATTTATGGCGAAGGAATTTTAAAATCTGAAATTGAAAATTATATTGCGCAGCACAAGTTGCAGGATTTTATTCAATTGAAAGGAGCAAAGTCTTTAGAGGAATTGAAATTGGTTTATCAGCAATCACATTTTTTAATTTTACCAAGTCGATCAGAAGGTTGGCCAAAAGTAGTCGCTGAAGCCATGTTTTGGGGTACAATTCCTGTTGCAACCGATATTTCTTGCGTGGCTTGGATGCTGGGAAATACTGAACGGGGTATTCTCATTGAACCTGATAGAACGTGTGCAGTCACAAGAATTTCCGAAGCAATCAAAAATAAAGAAGCATTAAAGCACAAAGCCGAGAAAGCACAAGAATGGTCACGGAATTACACAACCGATTTTTTTGAAATGGAAATCGCGAAACTTTTGAAATCAGGAACATGAAGATATTGCAAATCATAGATTCCCTTCATGCCGGAGGAGCCGAAAGAATGGCGGTGACTTATGCCAATTTGCTTCAAAAGAAAGGAATTGATTCTTTTTTGTGTTGTACCCGAGAAGAGGGTTTGCTTAAGGATAGTATCGATTCAGGTGTGGGTTATGTGTTTCTGGAAAAGAAATCGGCATTGGATTTAAAAGCAGTTTTCAGACTGAAAAAATTCATCGCCGATCATCAAATTGAAATCGTTCACGCACATGGAACTTCATTTTTTACGGCAACAATCCAGAAAATATTGCGACCAAAATTGAAATTAGTTTGGCATGATCATAATGGAGAACGACCGAGTCAATTAAAATCGAGTAACAGAATACTTTTTTACAGTTCCACTTTTTTCGATTCCATAATATCAGTCAATCCGGAATTACAGAAATGGGCGAAGAAGAACCTAAAAACAAAGAAAAATTATTACTTACCCAATTTTGTCCGCGCTTTTAAGGTAACCCAAAAAGAAAACTCTTCTCTGAACAAATTAATCTGTTTGGCGAACCTACGGGAACCGAAAAACCATTTTATTTTAGTTAAGGCGTTCAAGAAAGTAAATGAATCTTTTCCGAATATTGAATTGTTACTCGTGGGAGCGGATTATCATGACACTTACAGCAAGGAACTAAAGGAACTGATCGCTGCCGAAAATCTTCATGATCAAGTGATGATTTTAGGAAAACAAAAAAATATTTTAGAACTATTAAAACAAGCCGATTTAGGCATTCTTTCTTCCGATTCCGAAGGATTGCCCATGGCGTTGCTGGAATACGGACAAGTAGGTCTTCCTGTTGTTTGTACAAGGGTCGGGCAATGTGAAGAAGTTGTTGGGACTTATGGCAAGTTAGTGACAGCGGGTGACGTTGCAGGTTTGGCCAATGCAATTTTAGAATATTTGAAGTCTCCTGATGAAATGAGAAAAGACGCAGCGCTTTTTCAGCGGAGGGTCAATACAAATTATACTGAAAATGCTATCTTTCCGAAACTTCAGGAAATTTATGAAAATCTATAGCCATTAACGCGCTTAAAAAAATATCATATTGGCAACTGGTATTGCTTCACGCATTGCTGGGGTTATTGGTTTATCTGTTTAGGGATATTTCCACTATAGTTCTATTGAGTATTATTGGATTCTTCGGGTTTCTTATTATTCGGAAATCAAACAAAAATGATGAAGCTTTGTTTGCGGCGGGATATATGACAATGGCTGAGATATTTTTTAGGATGACGGGTGCTGCTTTTTTCTACGAATTGGGAAAATATTCTGTCATTGCCTTCTTGTTATTTGGAATGTTCTATATCGGAAATTCCAAAAAAGCGGTTCCTTATTGGGTTTATTTAATTCTTTTGATACCAGGAATTGTTGTGGCCTCCATGACGCTAAACTTGGGAACAGACGTTCGGGATGCCATTGCTTTTAATCTAAGTGGCCCTATGTGTTTAGGGTTTTCTGCTTTGTACTGCTACTATAGAAAAATTTCTTTTACCAGATTAAAAAAAATATTGATGGTCATGCTCTTACCAGTAGTAACCATTACCGCTTATTTGTATTTATATACCCCCAGTATTGGAGAGGCTTTGAGCAGTGGAACCGGCTCGAATTTCGCAGCATCGGGCGGATTCGGACCCAATCAGGTATCTACAATTTTAGGTCTCGGAATGTTTATTTTATTTAGTCGGTTATTTACCTCTCAATCCAAGTTGAACAATCTCATTGATTTAAGTTTACTGGTGCTGGTCAGTTACCGAGCGGTGATAACCTTTTCACGTGGGGGAGTCATTACGGCCATCGTTTGTATGATTGCTTTTTTATTGTTGTTTTTTATGAATGCATCGCCCAAAATAAGACAGAGCATACTCCCTCGTGCTGCTATTATCGTAGGAGCACTTGTCGTTACATGGATTTTTACTTCTATTTTAACGATGGGATTAATAGACAAACGATATACAAACAAAGATGCAGCAGGTAGGTTGAAACAAGATATTACTACAGGTAGGGCCGAATTGGTGGAAACAGAGTTGAATGCATTTTACACACACCCTTTTTTCGGAATTGGTGTTGGAAAAGTAAGGGAGTATCGTTACGAAAAAACCGAAATTTTAGCTGCGAGTCATAATGAATTCAGTAGACTGTTGTCGGAACATGGTTTGATGGGTATTTTTGCGCTTCTAATCATTTTTTTCACCCCTTTAATTTATTTTATTTTGGTCGCTAAGAAAAACCCTTTTTTTCTGGCATTTTTCCTTTTTTGGTTTTTCACCATCAATCATTCGTCAATGCGAATTGCAGCTCCGGCATTTGTTTATGGGTTATGTTTATTATACGTTGTTAATGAAAAGAAAAATAATTTACATAGGAAACAAATTAGCCGCTAAAGGTGCGACGGTTACTTCAATTGAAACTTTGGGCGAATTTCTTCGAAGCGAAAATGTTGAGGTAATCACTGCGTCAGATAAAAGGAATAAAATATTGAGACTGTTGGATATGCTCAAAACTGTTTATTCCAATTCAAAAAAAGCGGATTTTGTTTTGATCGATACCTATAGTACTTCTAATTTCTGGTATGCATTTTTGATTGCCAAGTTGTGCAAAAATCTTTCTATCAACTACATCCCTATTTTAAGAGGTGGAAATCTTCCGCATCGTTTGAAAATATCACCGCGAGCTTCTCATTTTATTTTTAGGAATGCCCAAGTTAATATAGCACCTTCCGGTTTTTTAATGGAAGAATTTTCGAAAGCGGGATTTTCAAATTTGAAATTTATTCCCAACAGTATTGATTTACAGCATTATAAATTTAAGATGCGGGAAAATATTAAGCCGAAGCTTCTTTGGGTGCGAGCGTTTTCCGAAGTTTACAATCCAATTTTAGCAATAAAAATTTTTGAGTCCCTGCGAAAAACCCATTCTGAAGCAGAATTGTGCATGGTGGGTCCGACTAAGGACGATTCTTTTTTGGAATGTAAAAATTATGCGGAAAGCAATAATCTGCCAGTAACTTTCACGGGTAAATTGGATAAATCTGAATGGATCAAACTTTCAGAATCCTATGATATTTTTCTCAACACAACAAATTACGACAATACACCGGTAAGTGTTATTGAAGCGATGGCGTTGGGAATGCCTGTTATTTCTACTGATGTGGGAGGAATTCCTTATTTATTGACCGATAAACATGATGCCTTATTGGTTTCACCACGAAGCTTAAAAGATTTCGTGGATAAAATTCATTTCATTCTCAAATCACCTGAAAATGCTCTACAAATGACACATAATGCACGACAAAAAGCAGAAAGTTTTGATTGGAAAGTAGTTAAGGAAGATTGGATGCAAATTATTCGATAATATTTTTATCTTTAGCCACGATTATTCCTGCTAATGGCCACCAAAAAAAAGATACATTTTGAAATTTCCGAAAGGAAAATTCTGTTAAGAATTCTGGATGTTGTCAGTGTTCTTATAGCTCTTTTCCTAGTAGGCAATATTTTTCAGTTTGATTATTTTAATTTCACCTCTGACGTTGGAATTTGGATCGTGATCCTCACAATTTATCTAAGCATTTTTGCTACGATTTTTGAACTTTATGATCTTCAAAAAGCGAGTAAATTGGATGTGGTGGTGAAAAATATAATTTTAACGACCTCCCTTACTGTCTTATTCTATCTTTTAACACCTTTTTTCACACCAACATTACCTGAAAATAGGTTACAGATTATTTACTTTTTCATCTCTATTGCAACCGCACTTTTTCTTTGGCGGCTCGCATACATCACACTGATTTCTTCGCCGAGATTTTATAAACGCGTATTGGTCGTGGGGGATTCTTTTGATATTGAACATATTTGTTCCGCATTGCAAAAAAACGATCCCAACTACGTTGTTGTGGGTTTTATAAATACCAGTGATGATGCAAAGGATCCAATCGGTAATTTGAAAAGATTTTTTGGTGAGAATTTGGAAGAGATCATAAAGGAAAATCATATTGGGGAAATTGTGGTTTCCAGCTCCTATAATGAAGGTTCTATGTCTCCAATTTATGATCAGTTGATTAAATTACTGAAATCAGGTTTTCCAATCCGGGAATACAATCAGGTGTATGAGGAAGTCACACATCGTATTCCGGTTCAACATATGGAAAAAGATTTTTATAAATTTTTTCCGTTCAGTCGGAGCAACCAAAATCAACTTTATTTGGTTTATAATCGTTTGTTCGACATTATATTTTCTTTGATTGGATCTCTTTTGGGAATCGTCCTGATTGGTTTTGTTTTTATTGGGAACTTTTGTGGGAACAGAGGAAATATTTTTTATCGTCAGGAAAGGATTGGAAAAAATGGCCAAAGCTTTATGATCTATAAATTCCGTACCATGGTCAAAGACGCTGAAATTCACGGCGCGCAATGGGCTCAGGAAAATGATTTAAGGGTCACGAAATTTGGAAAGTTTTTAAGAAAAACAAGATTGGATGAATTTCCTCAATTTTACAATATTTTAAAAGGAGAAATGAGTTTTATCGGTCCTCGGCCAGAACGTCCGATGTTTGTCAAAGAGCTTACGGAGATTATTCCCTTTTACGAGGTAAGACATATCGTAAAACCCGGTTTAACAGGATGGGCACAAGTAAAAACCCCTTACGGTTCTTCTTTTGCAGATAGTTTAAGAAAACTGCAATACGATTTGTATTATATCAAACATCGAGGAGTATTTCTGGATTATAAAATTATCATGAAAACTTTAAGCACCATTATTTTTTACCGAGGACAATAGTTGGCGATAAACAATCATCCGCAACAACTTTGGCTTCCAAATTAATCAAGGAAACAAACCGATTGAAATCTGAATTATAATAAAGCACTTTAAAAAATGAAAAGAACAGTATTAATTCTTTTGTTATTGCAACAATTTATTGTGAAGGCACAAGAAAAAGATCCGTGGACAGTATATATGACACCGTCCACAATGCATGAATTGCTTTCCACGTATGAAGGTGAATTTCAAATGGAAATTGAAATGGATGGTCTAAATGAACCGATGGTTATCAGTTCTACTCATAAAATGATTTTGGGTGGTCGTTTTTTGGAATTGAAACAGAAAGGGAAAATGATGGGAATGGATTATGAATCCATCTACACCATTGGATATAATACGATAGACAGCACATTTACAATGACCACTATTACGAATATGGGCACTGGGACTTTGACACTTCAGGGCAAATGGAACGAAAAGACGAAAACGGCAACTCTGTACGGAAAACTAACCAATCCGGTTTCCCGAAAAACAATAGCTGTACGACAAACCCTTGCGTTTTTAGATGAACAAACAATATTAATTCAAAGTTACGATCAGGAAGGAAATAATCTTGAAATAAAAACTGTTCAATATAAGTTTGTCAGAATATAATTGGGTAAGTAAAAATCCTCCATCTGGCAATGTGCTTATACCGGACAGCTATCTACGTCTTTTATATTTCAGAAAAGAAAAAATAAAAATGAGTAATGCAATAAATGGAGCCACACGGGCTATAATATCTCCGTGTTTGGTATAAAATGTTATCTCTGAATTTCTTGAGATCTTTCCGGATAATTGTCCTTGTTCCTCATATCCTAAAGTAGACTCAATTTTCCCTTTTTCATTTATCAGGGCGGAAATACCTGTATTGGCACTACGCGCAATTGATCTTCTGTTTTCTATTGCCCGCAACTTCGCATAACTTAAATGTTGTTTGTGTCCCTGCGTATTTCCCCACCAAGCATCATTGGTGATAATGGCCAAAAATTCTGCACCGTTGTTTACATAACCGGTAACGTATTCACCATAAACCGATTCGTAACAGATTATGGGAGCGACTTTATATCCATTTTTCAATTCAAAAACGCTTCGCTCAGGTTGTGTGGTTTTCATGGCAACGGTACCGCCCAAATCAATCATGATATTGCCCAAAATTGGTTTTAAAAATGATTGGTAGGGAAAATTTTCCACGCCTACAACGAGTTTCGATTTATGGTACATCTGAATGCTATCCGTGGCGTTTATCAGAAAAGCCGAATTGTAATCGTCATACCAGTCGTTCAGACCGATTTGGTTCGTTTGTTTTTTTACTTTTTCAGGATCACTAAAACGATTGTACATTGAAATTCCACCTAAAAAATTAACCGTGGGGTGATTTTTCACCAGAACCTTACTGTAATGACTTGCATACGAATATGAGAAATTCTTTAAGGAAGTGCCATCAGCGTAAACTGTTTCGGGAGCAATAACAAGTTCTGTTGAATCATTAATGCCTTGCACCGCCAAACGGTTTAAAAGCGGACCTATTTTCGCATCGGAAGTGTTGTATTTTTCGGTATACGGATTAATATTGGGCTGTAATACAACTACATCTACAGTTTTTTCACTTTCAGAATAATTCCAAAGAATAACATAGGAAACAAGAATAGGTAATAAAATTAATAGGGAAGCTTTAAATATTCCGCGGAAAATAATTTCTTTTTCTTTGTGCTGACGATAAATCAGCAACATTTTGAAGAAGATAATATTTCCGAGCCATACCCATAAAGTCCCGCCAAAAGTACCTGTGTATTCATACCACTGAATCCAATTTGAAAAATCGGAAAATCCGTTGCCCAGATTCAACCAAGGCCAAGAAAAATCCCAATGCAGGTGCAACAATTCAAAACTAATCCACAGACAAACCAAAAAAGCAATTGATGCTTTAAAGTCCACTCGTTTGGCAACAATGTGGTAAATTAGAAATACAAGGGACATTAATAAAGAATTGGCCAAAACCGCAAACCACATTCCAAATGGCGTGGAAAAATAAAGCCAATAAGTAGTTGTTATATTCCATGTGAAGAAGGTCACATAGGCCAAGCCCAGAATTTTTAAATTGGAAAATTTAATATTTAGGGTTCTTATATTGAATTCGGCAAGAAGCAGCGGTACAAAAGAAAAAAACAGCAAAAGTGGAAAACCATAGGTGGGCCAAGAAAGTGCTAATAAAATCCCCGAAGAAAATGCATATAAAAGATGCTTCATAATGAATGCTATCTAAAAATACTCCAATCTATAATCACGGAAAAAACGTTGGAATAAAGTGCTACACTTTGATCACCAATATCTGTAAAGGCGTAATCAATACTAATTCCTTTATACTTGAACCCGACCCCAAAACCGGGTTGGAAACTTAAATTTTCACTATTGTCCAGTTGCTTCACATTTTGGAAGTTACCGACACCACCACGTAAAAAAACCATATCGATATAGGCAACTTCAAAACCAGCAGCTGGTGAAATGCTCACCGCCGAGGTAGAAATTATGTCATTGGTTTCTGTAAAACGCATGTTTAAATCGACTTCTGTTTTTAGGTCGAAATCTTCTTTGATGTTAAACGTCCGTGCCACACCCAATTGCAATTTTGGTAAAGTAATTTCTGTGGTTTCGGGCAATTCTTGATTTTGTCCTTCTACAGCATCCTGAATTTCGGCGTATTTTTCTTCATTAATCGACCAAACATTAAAAGTAGTGGTGATATCCCGTGCCATGGCCCCAAAATACCAATTGTTCGTATGATATTGCAATCCCGCATCAAAACCTACACCCCAGGAGTCTGCGAATTCACCAATTGTTCTTCTGATAACTTTTGTGTTCACACCATAGGTCAGATTGCTTTCTTTTACCCGGCGTGCGTAAGAGAAAGTTACGGCGTAATCGGCAGTGGAAAACAGACTGATTCTATTGTAATCGATATTTCCTTGATCATCAATAAGCTGAGTTGTGTTCATGATATCGTCTACGCCAAAGCGAATCATGCTGATAGCCATACTACTTTGTTCATCTATTGGCATTGCAAAGCCCACATGATCATAAGCCGCGATGTTTGCGAAATAACTCGCATGCATCAGTGACAATTGATTGTCGGTTATTTTTAAAAGACCTGCCGGATTCCAATAACCCGAATTTACATTGGAAGTAGTTGCGATTACCGCATTTGCCATTCCAAAAGCCGCAGCATCAACACCAATGTTCATAAATTCGTTGGAATATTTTCGCACTGTTTGTCCGGATACCAAAACAGTAAAGAAGATAAATATTACCGGAACAATTCTTCTCAAGCTTCTTGAATTTTTAAATAATTTTATGAAATGCAATAATATAACTTTATTTCTTTGTAGTTATTGTCTTAGGTTTGTTTTTGAACCAAAAACTATAGTATTTTTACAAAAAGATAAAAAATGAGCATCAAGAAGAATATACCCAATTTCATAACGTTACTAAATTTATTCAGTGGCAGTATTGCTGTTATTTTCGCCGTTCAGGGCAATTTGGTATTGGCCGCTCTCTTTGTTGCTTTGGGAATTTTTTTCGACTTTTTTGACGGATTGGCTGCGAGAGCTTTAAATGTAAAAAGTGAATTGGGGCTTCAATTGGATTCTTTGGCTGATATGGTAACAAGCGGATTGGTGCCTGGAATCGTCATGTTTCAACTCTTAATGCGCGCGATTCCCAATTCTGAACCGACTACAGAAATAGAATGGTCTTTGGGAAATAATTGGTTGAGTTGGGATTTTTCGACTTGGGCGATTGTGGGATTGCTGGTTACTTTAGCTTCAGCTTATAGGCTCGCAAAATTCAATATTGACGACAGGCAAACGGATTCATTTATAGGTCTGCCCACTCCCGCGAACGCTTTGTTGATTTTAAGTTTGCCGCTTATTCTTCATTTTAATCCAGATCCAGATCTAGTAAGAATTATCTTAAACCAATGGTTCCTTTTGGGATTGGTGATATTTAGTTGTATTGTATTGAATGCTGAAATCCCGCTGTTTGCATTGAAATTTAAAACTTGGGGGTTTAAAGAAAATAAAATCCGTTATCTCTTTATTCTTTATGCGTTTGTTTTGATGATAATTTTCCAATACGTGGCAATACCCTTGGTAATCTTTAGTTATGTGATTATTTCTCTTCTATATCGAAGACATTTAATACAGGAGAAGGTTGAGGCGAGTTGAAAGTTAAATGAGAATAGAGAATAGAATAGAGAGAAAAGAGTTAACAATATTGGAAACCAACAATCCTAAATCTTATATCATCAATCAACCAATCAGAAATTCCATATTCCAAAACCCAATCTCCAATTAACCAATCCTCAATCAATTTTTATTCGTGAAAAAGTCGCTTTTGACGAAGTTCAAAATTTTGTCCTAGGTAAACCTTTCTTACCATTTCGTCTTCTGCAAGTTCCTCTGGTTTTCCGGCTTTTAAAATTTTTCCTTCAAACATTAGGTAAGTTCTATCGGTTATTGCCAAAGTTTCCTGTACGTTATGGTCGGTGATTAGAATTCCGATATTTCTTTTTCGCAATTGTGCTACAATTCTTTGAATATCTTCTACGGCAACTGGGTCAACACCTGCAAAAGGTTCGTCCAGTAAGATAAATTTCGGATTGGTGGCTAAAGCCCGTGCGATTTCAGTTCTTCTGCGTTCGCCTCCACTTAATAAATCTCCTCTGTTTTTTCGAATGTGTTCCAAACCAAATTCGGCTATCAAAGATTCCATTTTTTCCTGTTGCTCCTTTTTTGGTAATTTCGTGAGTTGAAGAACGCTGAGAATATTGTCTTCAATACTCAATTTCCTAAAAACGGAAGCTTCTTGTGCAAGATAACCAATACCATTTTGAGCTCTTTTATACATGGGGAATTTGGTTATATTTTCACTATCCAAAAAAATATTTCCTCCGTTGGGTTTGATCAACCCTACAATCATATAAAAAGAGGTTGTTTTTCCGGCGCCGTTTGGTCCCAACAGTCCAACAATTTCCCCTTGGTTTACCTCAAGGGAAATTCCTTTTACAACTTCTCTTCCTTTATAGGTTTTGATAAGATTTTCGGCGCGTAATTTCATTTTTTTAAACTGTAAAAGAAGGTGAAAATATAATAAATTGAAGAGAAAAAGTAATTTATGACTGTTTTTCCAGTTCCTCCCAGAATTCATATGCCCTCCGCAGATGAGGAATCACTATGGTTCCACCCACCAAGGTTGCAATACTTAGGGATTCCATCACCTGTTCTTTGGAAAGTCCTTCTTTATAACAGGTTTCCAAGTGATATTTTACACAATCATCACAACGCAGCACCATAGAAGCAACCAATCCCAATAATTCTTTGGTTTTCACATCTAATGCACCTTCGGTATAAGCATTTGTATCGAGGTTAAATATCCTTTTGATGATTTTATTGTTATCAGAAAGGATTTTATCGTTCATTTTTTGACGATACGCATTAAATTCTTCGACTTTGCTACTCATTTTTCCTTTGTTTTTCTTCTTTTATTATCCGCTTGTGTACAACGTAAGAAATTAGAATACTGATTTCATATAAAATCAACACCGGGATTGCCACCACAATTTGACTAACCACATCGGGCGGGGTGATTACTGCTGCAACAATAAGAATAAGAACCAGAGCATATTTTCGTGATGTGCGGAGGAATTGCGGCGTTACAATTCCACTTTTTGTCAGAAAATATATAATAATAGGCAATTCGAAAATTAATCCACTTGCAATTACTGAAGATCGAATCAATCCGATGTAACTACTTAAATCGAAGTCGTTAAAAACTTCCTTGCTTACTTGATAATTTCCGAGGAAATTGATAGAAAGTGGCGTAATAACATAATATCCGAATATCACACCGGCAAAAAATAATAACGACGAAATGAGTACGAATCCGCGTGCATTTTTACGTTCGTTGTTTTTCATTCCGGGAGAGATAAACCTCCAAAGTTCATAAAGAATGTAAGGAAAAGCTATAATAAATCCAGCGGTAATCGCTGTCCATACATGAGCCGAAAACTGACCGCCCATGGTTCTGCTCTGGATGCGAAAAGGAATGTCTTCGGTAAAACAGAATCCGCCATCAACACCAGTCCAAGTAGAAATATCACACAAGATTTGATAGGTTGTAAAATCGGCACGTTTTGGGGCAAACAGAATCGCATCAAAAATAAAATCTGCAAAAAGAAAGGCCACAATAGCTGCAATAACGATCGAAAGAGTTGCTCTTATCAAGTGCCATCTTAACGCTTCCAAATGATCCAAAAAGGACATTTCATCCGGGTTTTTGTTTTTTTTCGCCATTAAATAATTCCTTCTCGTATCAAGTTGTGCAGATGTACCACACCCATATATTTATCCTTTTCAACTGCTAACAATTGTGAAATCGCATTTGCTTCCATAATATCCATCGCATCTACAGCCATTGCAGTATTTTCGATGGTTTTAGGTGCAGCGCTCATAATATCCTTTGCGGTTAACTTCCTAAAATCGGTTTCTTTCCGAAGCATTCTTCTAATATCACCATCGGTAATTATTCCTACTATTTTTTCATCTTCCAAAACGGCAGTTACTCCCAGCATTTTTTCAGAAATTTCTACAATCACTTCGGGAACAGACGTGTTTGGGGTCACTCTTGGTTTCATATTTTGCGATGTGATATCACTTACGCGTAAGTACAATTTTTTGCCCAATGCACCACCCGGATGAAATTTTGCAAAATCTTTGCTGGAGAATCCTCGTAAATTTAAAAGACATACGGCCATTGCGTCTCCTATTACCAATTGCGCAGTTGTACTTGTTGTGGGAGCTAAATTGTTGGGGCAGGCTTCCTTATCTACATAGGCATTCAAAACAAAATCTGCCTGTTGTCCCAAAAAGGATTCAGGATTACCTGTAATTGCAATGAGTTTATTCTCAAAATTCTTGATAAGCGGAACCAGTACTTTTATTTCAGGTGTATTGCCGCTTTTGGAAATACAAACTACGGTATCATCTTTTAAAATAGTTCCCAAATCACCATGAATGGCATCCGCAGCATGCATAAAAACGGCTGGAGTACCAGTAGAATTCAGTGTCGCTACTATTTTTGAAGCAATAATCGCACTTTTTCCGATTCCTGTAATAATTACCCTGCCTTTTGAGTTATATATTTGCAAAATCGCTTCAGAGAATTCATCGTCAAGAAGATTTTCTAGATGTGATATTGCCTTTGCTTGAGTAGAAATTGTTTCTTTTGCAACCGAAAGAATTTTATCTTTAAGTATCAATTTTTTGTAGAATTAGAATGTTTGCAAGTCCTAAAGAAAAACGTATCTTTAATAATGCAAATGTATGTAAAATTGTAACAAAATTTAATGAGTTCGTCTGAAATCGATTTACACAAACAACTTAAAAAATACTTCGGATTTAGTCAGTTTAAAGGGCTTCAGGAAGAGGTGATAAAAAGTATTGTTAATGGGCATAATACGTTTGTGGTTATGCCAACAGGTGGTGGAAAATCTTTATGTTATCAATTGCCGGCCCTCATTGCAGATGGCACCGCGATTGTAGTTTCCCCACTTATTGCACTAATGAAAAATCAAGTTGATGCCCTTCGGGGCATTTCTTCGGAATACGGAATTGCGCATGTCTTGAATTCTTCACTTAACAAAACGGAAGTCAGACAAGTAAAAGCAGATATAACAAACGGAGTAACCAAACTCTTGTACGTTGCGCCCGAATCACTGACAAAAGAGGAAAATGTTGAATTTTTACGAAATGTAAAAATATCTTTTCTAGCTGTAGATGAAGCGCATTGTATTAGTGAATGGGGTCACGATTTCCGTCCTGAATATCGGAATTTAAGAAATATCATTCAGCGTATTGGAGATAACATTCCTATTATTGGTTTAACTGCAACCGCCACACCCAAAGTTCAAGAAGATATTTTAAAAAACCTTGGGATCAGTGACGCTAAAACATTCAAGGCTTCTTTTAACAGACCCAACCTGTATTACGAAATACGTCCGAAAACCAAGGATGTGGACAGTGATATAATTCGTTTTATCAAGCAAAACACAGGCAAGAGTGGAATTATTTATTGTTTAAGTCGGAAGAAAGTTGAAGAATTAGCGCAGGCATTGCAGGTAAACGGAATTTCCGCAGTACCATATCACGCAGGCCTGGATGCAAAAACACGTTCTCGCCATCAAGATATGTTCCTAATGGAAGAAGTGGATGTGGTGGTTGCAACGATTGCATTTGGAATGGGAATTGACAAACCAGATGTGCGTTTTGTGATTCATCACGATATTCCAAAGAGTATAGAAAGTTATTATCAGGAAACCGGAAGGGCTGGTAGAGATGGAGGCGAAGGCCATTGTTTGGCTTTTTATGCCTATAAGGATATTGAAAAACTCGAAAAATTCATGAGCGGGAAACCAATAGCCGAACAGGAAATTGGTCAGGCCTTACTTCAAGAAGTTGTTGCTTATGCCGAAACATCTGTTTCGAGAAGAAAATTTATCCTTCATTATTTTGGGGAAGAGTTTAACGAAGCGACAGGTGAAGGAGGGGATATGGATGATAATATGCGGAACCCAAAGCAGAAGCATGAGGCAAAGCAGGAAGCGCTGCTCTTGTTGAAAACGGTTTCGCAAACAAAGGAGCTTTATAAATCTAAAGAGGTTGTAAATACCTTGGTCGGAAAATCCAATGCCATTATAAAATCGCATAGAACAGATGCCCAAGAGATTTTTGGTAAAGGAAATTATAAAGATGGAAAATATTGGATGGCATTGTTGCGGCAAGTATTGGTTGCAGGGCTTCTGAAAAAAGACATTGAAACTTATGGAGTGATCAAACTGACATCTGAAGGGCAACAATACATTAAAAATCCGCAGTCCTTTCAAATGACCGAAGACCATATTTTTGATTCGGATAATGACAGTATTATAAGCTCTTCTAAAGGAAATGTTCATGTGGTTGACGATAAACTAATGGACATGCTAAAAGATCTCCGAAGAAAGGAAGCAAAAAAACTGGAAGTTCCGCCATATGTGGTTTTTCAAGATCCTTCTCTTGAAGATATGTCGATGAAATACCCCATGACCATGGAAGAATTGAGCAATATTCATGGAGTGGGGGAAGGAAAGGCAAAAAAATACGGACGCGAATTTATTCAGTTGATTTCCAGATATGTAGAAGATAATGATATTATTCGCCCCGATGATTTAATAGTAAAGACGACAGGTAGTAACAGCTCCCTGAAACTATATATTATTCAGAGCGTTGACAGAAAGTTGCCAATAGATGATATTGCCGCTGCCAAAGGTATGGCAATGGCCGATTTTATTAAGGAGATGGAAGCGATAGTCTATAGCGGTACCAAATTGAATATCAGCTATTGGATTGATGAGATTCTGGATGAAGACCAACAGGAGGAATTGCACGAATATTTTTTGGAAGCAAAAAGTGATTCCATTGAAGAAGCTCTTAAAGAATTTCATGGTGATTACGAGGAAGAAGAATTGCGGTTGTACAGGATAAAGTTTATCAGTGAAGTTGCAAATTGATTAATTTATCCATAAAACCGTATGGTTTATCCGATTCTTCCTATAAATGTTTGGTGACAAGTTTAAATTTCATAGACTTGCGGGTTTTTTCTAACTAAGACAAATGAAATTTTCTTTTATCTTATTCCTAATACTACCTTTTCTGGGGATGTCTCAAAACCTCGTTTTGAACCCGAGTTTTGAAATATCGACCAAGAATTGCGCTGAAGCCATTGGTGATTTGGAAAGACATGCGTTGAATTGGTCAACGCCGTCTTTGGGATCTTCAGATATTTTCAACCCATGTAGTTCTGGTAGAACTGATGTGCCATACAACTTCGTTGGACATCAAATCGCACAGTTTGGGGAGAAATATGCTGGTGGATATTTTTTTCATGCCGAAAGGAATTATAGGGAATATTTTCAGGGTAAATTTTCTTCTAGTTTGGAAAAAGGCAAAAAATACAGGGTTTCTTTTTATATCAGCCTTGGGGAGATTTCTGATTTTGCCATTAAGAATATCGGTTTTTTGATTTCTGAAAAAGGAATCCGTATTAAAACAACAAAAGAACTGACATCTGGCAAATTAATAAATTCCGGTGTTGAAAATTTTTCCCTTTTTTCGGTAGAATCGGACGGTTTTTATGATAATAAAAATGATTGGGTTTTGGTAACAAAAGATATTGTTGCAAAAGGAAATGAAAACTTTATCAGTATCGGGAATTTCCAGCCAAAAAGAAGTGTTCAGACAAAAATGATTTCCTCCGACAAAGGGAGCAACAAAGCCTACTATTTTTTGGATATGGTAAGTGTTGAACCACTTGAGACTGAGCCGAAACCCATTGCTGGGTATCCTCCGGCACCGGAATTGATTTCTGATCCTACAGTCATGGAATTCAATAAAACCTATATTTTTGATAATATCATGTTTGATTTTGATAGTATTGAATTGGAGCAGCCCGCAAAAGATCAAATTTTATCGATATATGAATTTTTACGTGACAATCCGAATATTCATCTTTTTATTGCCGGTCATACCGATAATGTCGGCTCCAGTTCATTTAACCAACGGCTTTCGGAGAATAGATCAAAAGCAGTTGCCCAGTATTTAGAAGAATTGGGGCTGGAAAAAATTAGGTTAAACCTAGCCGCATTCGGATTCACCGCTCCCGTCACGAGCAATGAAACAGACCAAGGCAGAAGCTTAAACCGCCGAGTAGAGTTCAGGATTACTAAAGGAGCACCTACTAGTGAGTAACCAATAAATAATTCTTATAAAGTTTTGTTCTCTCATCTTTCAATGAACTGTTTTTCTTTTCCTGAAAGCCTTATCTTTGTTTTTTAATTTAAAAAAATTGATATGAAAGAGGGATTATACGCCAGAATGCAAACTACGCGTGGCGAAATACTGATAAATTTAGAATTTGAAAAAACTCCCGGAACCGTCGGAAATTTCGTGGGATTGGCGGAAGGTAATTTGGAAAACAAAGCAATTCCACAAGGCAAACCTTATTACGACGGATTGAAATTTCACAGGGTCATTCCGGAATTTATGATTCAAGGAGGAGATCCGCAAGGAACAGGTGTTGGAGGACCCGGATATAATTTTGACGATGAAATTCACCCAAATTTAAAACATGATCGCGGCGGAATTTTATCGATGGCAAACGCAGGTCCGGGAACAAACGGAAGTCAGTTTTTTATCACACATGTCGCAACACCATGGTTGGATGGAAAACACACCGTATTTGGAAATGTAGTTGAAGGTCAGGATATTGTTGATGCAATTCAGCAAGGAGATAAAATTGAAAAAGTAGAAATTATAAGAGAAGGTGAAGCTGCAAATAATTTCAATGCTGTGGAAGCTTTTAGAAGTTTCACAGGAGCAAAAGCAGAAAGAGAAGCGGCTGCAAGAAAGCAGCAGGACGAGCTTATTGGCAATATGACTGAAGGATTCTCTAAAACCGAAAGCGGATTGCGTTATAAAATTGAAAATAAAGGAGAAGGAACAAAAGCAGAAAAAGGAAAAACCGTCGCTGTTCATTACAAAGGAATGTTGATGGACGGAACGGTGTTCGATTCTTCATATAAAAGAAACGAACCTATAGAATTTCCTTTGGGAAAAGGCCACGTAATTTCAGGTTGGGACGAAGGAATTGCATTGTTAAAAGAAGGAGGTTCTGCAAGATTGGTCATTCCACCACATTTGGCTTACGGAGAAAGAGGCGCCGGCGGCGTAATTCCTCCCAACGCGACTTTAGCTTTTGATGTTGAATTGGTGAAGGTGAAATAGGCCCCACCCAACCTCCCCCAAGGGGAGGAGCAAAAAACAAAAAAGACCGCCTTTGGCGGTCTTTTTTTATTCGATTTTTCCCCCTTCGGGGGGAAGGGGGCTTTCTTTCCATTTAATCCCGCAACCAATACTTGGTTTTTGGGGTTCCGGTACTTTTCTGTTATTGAAAACCGCATCTAAAGCTTCTCTTAGATCACGACCATTTACAGAAAGTCCATTTCCGGGTCTGGAATTGTCTAATTGTCCGCGGTAGATCAATTTTAAATCTGTGTCGAACAAAAAGAAATCTGGCGTACAAGCCGCGTTATAATTTAGTGCCGTTTCCTGAGTTTGATCGTATAAATATGGGAAATTGAAATTATGTTTTCGGGCGAATTTCCACATTAGATCGGGATGGTCTTCTGGGTATTTTTCTATATCATTACTGCTTATAGCAACAAATCCGAAGCCTAAAACCCTGTAATCATTCGAAATTCTTACAATTTCATCAACCACATGTTTTACAAACGGACAATGGTTACAAATAAACATTACAACAGTTCCTTTTTCGCCTCTTACATTTTGTAGGGAATATAAATTTTTGGTTACAGAATCCATCAATTGGAATTCGGGTGCTCTTGTACCGAGAGGAATCATTTTTGAAGTTGTTGCAGACATAAATGCTGATTTTTTTATAATCGAAAATTACGATTTTTCGCAATAATGATGAGGTTCTTCTTATTTTTATATTTTAAAAAAATAGCTAAATGGAAATTACTTGGCAGGATTTTGAGAAAGTGGAAATGCGTATAGGAACAATTATGGAAGTTAATGATTTCCCTGAGGCGAAACAGCCCGCATTTCAGTTGAAAATCAATTTTGGAGAAGAGATTGGCATCAGAAAATCTTCAGCACAGATTACAAAACGCTATTCTAAAGATGAACTGATTGGGAAACAAGTTGTTGCAGTTGTAAACTTTCCGAAGAAACAGATTGCAAACTTTATGAGTGAATGTTTGGTGCTGGGAGCTGTTGGTGGAGATAAGGATGTAATTCTTTTACGACCTGATTCCGAAGTAGAAAATGGATTGAGGATTGTTTGAATTTTACAAAATGAAAAAAATTGCTGGAATAAAAAAAATAATTAACTTTGTTAAGTGAAAATTGTCGCCGTCATATTATCTGTATTTTTTTTGTGTTTGAACTTTGTTTCTTGTTCAGACGCGGAGACTGGTTCTTCCGAAGAAAAAACACAAACTTATGGCGCTGCGGAAAATAATTCTGACACAATAGATTTATGTTCTCCGTTTTGCCAATGCCATTGTTGCCACATCCACACAATAGATTTTAAGGTAGCTGAAATTGAAATATTCATCCCAAAAATTTCAGAAGATAACTTTTCTCATTTTGAAAAAAGAGCACAGTATTTTCAAAGCAGTATTCTGCAACCCCCTCGCATTTAATTCAGTTTTGGGATAATTATATCCTTTCTTCACTGACCTTGTAATTGGGTCAATTTTTTCTTTTTAAAAACTGAATTAAATATTTAACAATGCTTAATAAAATCATTGATTTTTCAATCAATAACAAATTTATCATTGGTCTGCTCACTGTTACTTTAATTGTAGCTGGAATTTGGAGTATGTACCAAGTTCCGATTGATGCGCAACCGGATATTACCAATAATCAAGTACAGGTAATTACACAAGCACCCAATTTGGGAACGGAAGATATTGAACAATTTGTTACTTATCCCGTAGAAATAGCGATGAGTAATTTACCCAATGTAATAGAAATTCGTTCTATTTCCAGATTCGGACTTTCGGTAGTAACCATTGTTTTTGAGGATAAAATAGGTACTTATCTTCCCCGTCAATTGGTTTCCGAGAAGTTAACCGAAGTACAAGACGAAATACCTAAAGGATTTGGAGAGCCTTTTATTGGCCCCATTTCAACAGGTTTAGGTGAAATTTATCAATATACGTTAGAAGTAGAAGATGAATATAAAGACAAATATTCACCCATTGAACTCAGAACTATTCAAGATTGGATCGTAAAAAGACAAATGGCGATGGTTCCAGGCGTTGTGGAAGTTAATGGTGTTGGCGGAAAAATTAAACAATTTGAGGTAGCTGTAGATCCAGATGAACTCAGAGCGATTGGAATTTCTATTTCTGATGTTTTTTCTGCTTTAGAAAATAACAATCAGAATACTGGTGGTGCTTATATTGAAAAAAATCATCAGGCTCATTTTATCCGTGGTGAAGGTCTAGCTAGAAATATTAACGATATTGAAAATATTGTGGTGGAAAATTCCGGCGGGATTCCAATTACAATTCAAGATATTGCGGAAGTGAAAATAGGAAGTGCCGTGAGATATGGTGCTTTAACTAAAAATGGGGAAGGGGAAGCTGTTGGTGGAATGATCATGATGCTGAAAGGTGCTAACTCCAATGAGGTTATTGAAAATGTAAAGGAGCGGGTTGAACAAATTCAGAAATCTTTGCCGGAAGGGGTTTCCATCAAACCTTTTTTGGATAGGAGTGAGTTAATTTCCGATACAACGGGTACAATTACAGAAAACCTGATGATCGGCGGGTTAATAGTAATTTTTGTACTTGTTATTTTATTGGGAAACTGGCGCGGGGGATTAATTGTTGCTTCTACTATTCCTTTGTCTTTATTATTTGCTTTTATCTTAATGAATGTTTTTGGTGTATGGGCAAATCTTATGAGTCTTGGAGCTATTGATTTTGGAATAATTGTGGATGGTGCGGTTATAATTGTAGAAAGCACGGTTTACATTCTTTACAAGCGGGTTGAAAAACGAAAGATTTCACAATCGGAAAAAGATGATATTGCATCTAGTTCGGCTAAAAAGATGATGAATTCTGCTTTTTTTGGTCAACTGATCATCTTGATTGTATTCTTGCCAATATTAGCTTTGGAAGGTGTAGAAGGGAAAATGTTTAAACCAATGGCGCTGACTTTTATTTTTGCAATGATAGGAGCGATGCTTCTGTGCCTGACATATGTGCCAATGATTTCTTCTTTATTTCTAAAAGCACCCAAAGAAAATAAGAAATCCTGGGGTGATAAATTTGTTTTAGGATTAGAAAACAAATTTGAGCCACTTTTGAAAAAATCGCTTAGAAAATCAAAATTTGTTCTTGGTTTGGCGGTTGGTTTATTTGTTTTTGCAATTTTTCTTTTTACAAAAATGGGAGGTGAATTCATTCCGCAGCTGGATGAAGGGGATATTGCCTTTCACATCATTCTGCAACCTGGAAGTTCACTAGAGGAAGGAATGCAAACTTCTACAAAAATCGAAACTATACTTTTGGACAAATTTCCAGAGATCAAACAAGTGGTTACACGCTTTGGGGTTTCAGATGTTCCTACGGATCCTATGCCAATGGATATAGGAGACAGTTTCATTATTTTGAAAGACAAAAGTGAATGGACTTCTGCCGAAACAAAAGACGAACTTATTGAAAAAATCAAGGAAAGTATCAGCATAATACCGGGAGTAAGCTATGAATTTACGCAACCCGTGGAAATGCGTTTCAATGAATTAATTTCCGGGGTTCGTGAAGATGTTGCCGTAAAATTATATGGTGAAGATTTAAATATTTTGGCAAGTAAAGCTCAAGAAATGGGGGAAATAATTTCCACGGTTGAAGGCGTTGCCGATATGAAAGTGGAAGCGACAACAGGTTTACCGCAGATAACAGTGGATTACAATAGAAATAAACTGGCGCAATACGGCTTAAACATTAGTAATTTGAATGCGCTTATTCAGTCTGCTTTTGCAGGTGGAAAAGCGGGAGTAATCTTTGAAGGAGAAAGACGTTTTGATCTTGTGGTGAGGCTCAATGAGGAGAACAGAACAAATATTGAAAACCTAAGAAATCTCTATGTGAACTTACCAAATGGTGCACAAATTCCTTTGCGGGAAGTAGCTCAAATAAGCTATGAACCCGGACCAATGCAAATAAGCCGGGACAATACCAACAGACGGACTTATGTTGGGATCAATATTCGGGATAGAGATGTTCAATCCGTGGTAAAGGATATTCAGAATAAACTGGAAGCAGAATTGAACTTACCGCCTGGTTATTACATAAGATATGGTGGTGCTTTCGAAAATTTTGAACGTGCCAATAATAGGCTTAAAATCGTTGTCCCCATTGCTTTACTGCTTATTTTTATCCTTATCTATTTCGCGCTCAAATCATTTAAACAAACTACAATGATTTATGTTGCCATTCCGTTGGCTGCCATTGGTGGGATTTTTGCGCTGTGGCTACGGGATATGCCTTTTAGTATTTCGGCAGGGGTTGGTTTTATCGTTCTTTTTGGGGTTGCCGTTTTAAATGGTTTAGTGCTTGTAAGTGGATTCAATGAATTAAAAGAAGAAGGAGTTACAAATTTAACCCAACGAATTACTCAGGGAACGAGAAGAAGAATAAGACCTATTCTTTTGACAGCCCTGACAGATGTGTTGGGATTTTTACCTATGGCAGTTTCTATTTCTGCGGGAGCTGAAGTACAGCGTCCTTTAGCTACAGTGGTTATCGGCGGAATGATTACATCTACTCTTTTGACTCTTTTTGTGCTTCCAATCCTTTATCAATGGGTGGAAAATAAAAAGTTCAACATAAAAGGAAATAAGAATGTAATTACAGCTTCAGTGGTTGTTGGTTTTCTCTTTTTGGGAACTACAAAAGTTTCAGCACAGGAAGTTGAAGATTCATTGCCTGCCATAAGTAAGGAGTTGGCAGTTCAAATGGCACTGGAGAATTTTCCGCTTTTGAAAAATAAAAAACTTGTAATCCGCCAAGAAGAAGCACGACGAAAAGCTGCTTGGGATTTTGGAATCACACAAATTTTCACAGGAGGAGAAGAAATTAACGGAAACAGGGGAATTTATACCACATTAGGAATTCAACAACAAGGAATTGATATTTTTGGCATTGCACCCAAGGCAAAACTGCAAAATCAAAGGGTTTTATTGGCTGAAAAAGCATATCAACTCTCCTCTTTGCAGCTTAAAATGGAAGTCCGCAGTGCTTGGTCAAAAGTATATGCAGCCAAACGGCGTTTTTTAAATTTGAAAAAATTGGACAGCGTTTTTGAGCAATTTGAGCGGGCGGTAAATCTACGTTATGAAGTGGAAGTAATTTCGCGATTGCAAATGCTTACGGCACGTAATGAAGTTCATCAAGTGGAACTTAGAAAGCAGCAGGCATATTCAGATTATCTTGTGGAACTTCAAAAACTGAACCTTTGGTTGGGGGAAGAAACAGTTTATTCAGTTCCGGCGGAATTGCCTTCAAATATTTCAAATGAAGAAATTTTGGTGACTGAAAATCTTGGAAATCATCCAGCTTTAGAACTTTCTCAGCAGGAAATAAAGATTGCACAAGCCAATTATCGACTTCAGAAATCAAATTTTTTGCCTGAGATAAATTTTCAGTACGGGATGCAGGAGATAAATGGCAATAACGGATTTTTCAGTTATCAAATAGGACTTTCAGTTCCCATTTTTTCCGGAGCAACATATTCAGATGTAAAAGTTGCCAAGCTGGAAAGGGAAAAAGCACAGCAATCTGCAGATTTTAAAGCAAAGGAAGTAAAAGCTGAATTTGTGCAAATAGTGCAGAATTATAATAAATGGAAAAATTCATGGGATTATTATCAGGAAGAAGTTTTACCGTTAATTACCGAACAGCGGGAAGGTTCGTTGCTTGCTTTTAATGAAGGAGCGATATCTTTCAACGAATTTACTCAAAATTTAAAAAAAGTAATGGAAACAGAGTTAAATGCTGTTGAAGTGCTTGAGAATTACCTTTTGACTTTAGCCGAATTAAAGTTTTACCTTAACAATTAGTAATATGAAAAAATATATAAAAACAATCATTTCCGTCTTTGCAGTTTTGCTTCTTATTTCCTGTAACGGGAATGAAGAGAAAAATAATCCGGAGGAAACCCAAGAAGAAGAAGAACACGCAGAAGTTGAAGAAGCAATGCTTACGCAACAACAATTTGAGGCTTTGGGAATGGAAATAGATACTTTACAGAAACGAAATATGATCGGCTTTGTGGAAGCAAATGGGGAATTGGAAGTTCCACCGCAAAATGAAGCGAATGTCACTACAGTTATTGGTGCAAATGTTGCCGCAATAAACGTAATTGAAGGAGATCAGATTCAGAAAGGGGAGGTTTTAGCATATATTACGCATCCTGATATTGTGAAAATCCAAACCGAATATTTAAATGCTGTCAATCAATTGGAATTTTTAGAAAAGGAATATAATAGACAAAACAGGCTATATGAAGCAGGGGTTGGATCGGGAGAAACTTTTCAAAAATCAGAAGCGGATTTTAAAATTGCACAAGGACTGGTAAACGGTTTAGAAGCACAATTAAAGTTATTGAATTTAAATCCGGCACGTATTGTTAATGGAACAATTTATAATAGAATTCCCGTTACCAGTCCTATTTCTGGTGCGGTACAAAAAGTAAATGTAAAAACCGGTCAATATGTCCAAGCTCAAACCAATATGTTTGAAATTGTAAATACAGAACATGTTCATGCCGACTTAATGGTATTTGAAAATGATGTTTCAAAAGTAAAAGTTGGGCAGGAGGTGAATTTTACTGTTGAATCACTTGCGGGAAAAGAATTAAAAGCTCAAATTATTTCTATAAGTAAAACTTTTGAACAAGATCCAAAAGCGTTACATGTTCATGCAGAAATAAAAAATAAACCAAAGAACCTCATTCCTGGTATGTATGTAAGAGGAAAAATTCAGGTAAATAACACCAAGGCAACTGCTTTTCCCGGAAGTGCGATAGCAAAAGATGCTGATAAATTTTTTGTTTTTACAGCAGAAAGAGAAGGAAAAGACTGGAGTTTTAAACCCGTAGAAGTCATTGTAAAAAATATTGCAGGAGATTGGATCGCTGTTGATTTTATGAGTGAAATTGATGAAAACACATTCTTTGCTTTTAATAATGCATATTATTTAATGGCTGAAATGAAAAAAGGTGAGGGTGGTCATGAGCATTAACTAATATTTAAACAGAAAAAGCAGGAAACCGTCAGACAAGCCTAATTATTTTTAATATGCAAAAATCAGAATTTACTATTCAAAGAATGGATTGCCCGTCAGAAGAGCAATTAATACGGATGAAATTAGAGCGTCTACAGCAAATAAAATACCTCGATTTTGATATTCCCAATCGTAAGCTTTCCGTTTATCATGAAACTGAGGTAGATAAAATTGATGAGGCTTTATCAAGTCTTAAGTTAAATTCAAAACTTGAAAACACAGCAGAAGTTGATGGTTTGCCAGTAAATGATACTTCTGTTCAGAAAAAGACACTCTGGTATGTTCTCGGAATAAATTTTCTCTTCTTCGTTGTAGAAATGACGACAGGGTGGATATCGAATTCTATGGGCTTAATTGCGGATTCCCTAGATATGCTGGCTGATTCTATTGTGTATGCTTTGAGTCTATTCGCAGTGGGAAGTACTGTAATTAGAAAAAACAAAGTTGCCAAGGCAAGTGGTATTTTCCAAATAGTTTTGGCTATACTTGGTTTTATAGAAGTACTAAGGAGGTTTTTTGAAGATAGTGCGATTCCTCTTTTTGGATGGATGATTGGTATTTCTATTCTTGCCTTGATAGGTAATATAGTTTCCCTTTGGTTAATCAATAAAGTTAAAAGTTCAGAGGCTCATATGCAGGCTAGCGCAATTTTTACTTCCAATGATATTCTTGTAAATAGTGGGGTTATTTTGGCAGGTGTTCTGGTTTATTTCTTGAACAGTAAATTACCTGATCTTATCATTGGTATTATTGTTTTTTCTTTTGTGATGCGTGGTGCACTAAGGATTTTAAAAATATCCAAATAATGAAATCTTCACTTCATAAAAATAAAAAGGCGGAAATAAATTGCTATTTAATTAAGGTTTTGCAACAGTTTTCATTAATTTAACGTAAGACCAAACAGTAAAGGAAATGGCACATAAACACAACCACGAAAACGTTTCAGGAAAGAACCTGAAAATTGCCTTTTTCCTTAATCTGGCGTTTACCATTTTTGAAATCATTGGCGGATTATATGTAAATAGTGTTGCTATAATTTCGGATGCTGTTCATGATCTGGGAGATAGTCTTTCCCTCGGAACTGCTTGGTATCTGGAACGTAAATCCGGTAGGAAAGCAGATGAAAATTTTTCCTTTGGTTATAAAAGATTCTCGCTTTTGGGTGCATTAATCAACAGTCTTGTTTTAATTGCAGGTTCTGTTTATGTGATTTACGAAGCGGTGGGAAGATTAATGGAACCCGAACCTTCGGATGCCGAAGGAATGATGTATATCGCAATAGTTGGGGTGGTGGTAAACGGATATGCCGCATGGAAATTAAGTGGCGGGAAAACCATGAATGAAAAAGTTGTTTCCTGGCACTTATTGGAGGATGTTTTGGGCTGGGTAGCGGTTTTAATTGTTGCCGTTATTTTACAATTTAAGGATATTCATTATTTAGATCCCGCACTTTCTTTACTTATTACGCTCTATATTCTTTGGAATGCTTTTAAACGTTTAAAAGAAACACTGTTTATTTTTCTTCAAGCAGTACCAAAGGATGTTGATCTAAAAGGATTGCAGAAAAAGATTTTAAATATTGAAAGAGTGGCCTCCATGCATCATGTTCATGTTTGGTCTTTGGAGGGGGAACATCATGTATTTACCGCACATGTGAAATTGAAAAATATTAGTGAATTTAATGAATTGATTAATATCCGTAAGGAAATAAAGGAGATATTAAAAGATTACCCGTTTAATCATTACACACTTGAAACTGAATTAGATGATGAAACCTGTAATTTGCATTAGAGCTATTTTTATTATGTTCAATGAAGTCTTATACCAAACAAAGTCGTTTTTAAACTTTTCAACCAGCATAAAATTTGTAATTTTATGCTCAAACCAAAACTAATTAAAATGAAAACAAATTTCTTAAAGGCCATCGGATTCGCATCTTTTATGGTATTTTTTGTGTCCTGTGGTGAAAGCACCAATGTTGTTGAATCTGGAACTTATCAAGGAACAATAGACAAAGTAGAAGCCGAAAAAACAGAGATTTACGTAAAAACTGAAGACAATAAAACTTTGGAACTATATTTTACGGAAGGAACTGAATTGACTCAAAATGGAAATACGGTAGATTTTTCTACACTTACGGAAGGTCAAAAAGTAGAGGTAGAGATAGAAAAAGTAGGAAAAAGATTAGATCCAATAGCGGTTAGAATATTAGAATAATTAAAATAGAATGGAAGAAATTCCTAATTTTTGGCGGACAGAGGTGTTTCACCCTCTGTCCGTTCATTTTCCTATAGCATTGCTGCTGGTTGCATTTTTATTCAAACTGATTTCTCTGAAATTTAAAAAAGAGGTTTGGACACAGGGTGGGAGCATATTGCTGTTATTAGGAATAATAGGTATTTGGATAGCCATTTATACCGGAAATCTTGCAGATGGAATTGTTTCTAGAACTATTTGTGATCCTACAATTTTAAAGGATCATGAGAATCTGGCTTATCTAACGGCTTGGCTTTTTACTGCTGCTGGAGTATTGGATTTTTTGGTGTTTTTAAAACTTTTTTTTATTAATTCCAAAATGTGGTTGATTTCTTTGGTAACTGTTTTAATTATGGCAGCCGGCTCAGGTGTTTTGATGTATACCGGTCATTTGGGTGCTACTTTAGTCTATCAACAAGCAGCAGGGGTTTACACGCCGACTTCGGATTGCGCGGAGTTTAATTAATTAAGAACTTTTCTATTCTTTTAAAAACAAAAAAACCGTCTCTTCCGAGACGGTTTTTAGATTTCTAAAAATGTTTTTAAATATCGTCAAAAGAGATATTTGTAAAACTTTTTGGAATTGATGTTTCTTCTTCTGCAACAGCAGCAGTTTCTTCATATTCCTTTTTAAAATCTTTTTGATGGCGGTCGCTTATTACTTCTTCGCCTTTTTCGTTAAGAATGTAATCCGTCATCTCCTGAAGAATTTC
>DASSWB010000096.1:0-6174 GCA_035705495.1 Salinimicrobium sp.
AATTACGGTTCAGAATGCGGCCATTGAGTGCCTACGGGAATTGGGTTACGAGCACAGGGAAGGGAATTCCCTAAACCGCGACCTTAAAAAAGTGGTTCTGGAAGATGATTTGAGAAACTTCCTTTTAAAAACTTATCCAGATGTTCCCACAACCGCCATCAACGAAGCCATGGCAGCATTCACACAACATGCGGGAATGGATCTGGATCACCGCAACCGTGATTTCCATCTAAAAATGACACAGGGCGTTAGCCTTACTTGGAAAGATGCACAGGGAAAAGAACAGGCAAAACATGTTTACCCAATTGATTTTTCCAATTTTGAAAAAAACACTTTTGTTTGTTCAGATGAAGTCAAAGTAATCGGTAAAAACAGTAGGCGTGCAGATTTGGTCATTTTTATCAATGGTTTGCCGCTCATCGTTTTCGAATTTAAAAATATGTTCGATCAGGAAGTCGGCGTGGACAATGCGCACCGGCAAATTGGTCATTATTTGCAAGATATTCCGCAGTTGTTTGATTACAACGCCATCACAATCATTTCCGACGGAAGGGAAACGCTGCACGGCATGTACAATTCGTCCTTAAAATGGTTTGCACCCTGGAAAAGCCTTACGGGAGACGATATTGAACAAGACGAAGAACTTCAGCTGGAAACAATTTTAAAAGGTTTATTTCCGAAGCAAATATTGCTGAACTACCTGCAAAACTTCATTTTCCATGAAGACCACAACGGAAAAATCATCAAGAAGGGCGCAAAATATCATCAGTTTTGGGGCATCAATAAAGCCGTAAAAAGTGCGGTTAAAAACATTAAACCACAAGGTGACGGTCGGTTGGGCGTGATCTGGCACACGCAAGGATCTGGAAAAAGTATTTCCATGGCAATATTGACAGGCATTTTACGCCAATTGCCGGAAATGAAAAATCCCACGATTGTAATTCAGGTAGATCGTTCAGATTTGGATCAGCAGCTTTATGAAAGTTTCCTCTTGTGCAAAGATTTGGTGGGCGAAGTACAACACGCAGACAATACCGAAGATTTAAGGGCTTTGTTAAGTGCTGGCGGCGGTGGCGTGATTTTTACAACCATAGAAAAATTCAGGTTGAAAGACTTGGAGCAGGGAAAAGAAATATCCCATCCCGTACTTTCCGAACGAACCAATTTAATCGTAATGGCCGATGAAGCGCACCGAACCCAATACGGATTTAAAGAAGGCGGTTTCGCACAAAACATAAGAAAAGCTTTGCCAAATGCTTCATTTATCGGTTTCACGGGAACACCTGTAGATGGAAAGGATGCAGATACGCAACAGGTTTTTGGACCTACAATCCACACTTACGATATTAAACAAGCCGTAGATGATGGCGCCACGGTTCCCATTCATTATGAGCCGAAAATGGTTCCGCTGAATATAAAAGCAGAATTCAGCAAAGAACTGGCAGAAATTGAAGATGATGAAGACAGTCCGTCGGCCGTTTGGGCAGCCATTGAAGACGCCGCAGGTGCCGAAGACCGTGTGCAGAAAGTCGCCAAGGACATTCTGAAACATTACAACGCACGGGTTGAAACCTTGGAAGGCAAAGCAATGATTGTTTGCATGAGCCGCAGAAACTGCGTAAAAATGTACAATGCATTAACAGCTTTGGAAAATTGTCCTGAACTCGCGGTGATTATGACGGGGAATATCAGTAAAGATCCGCCAGAGTGGAATCCGCATATCAGAACAAAAGAAAGTATGGAAGCCATAAAGAAACGCTTCCGTACTCCAGAAGATCCTTTAAAGATTGTAATTGTCCGCGATATGTGGCTCACCGGATTTGATGCACCTTGCGCGCATACGATGTATGTGGATAAAATTATGAAAGGCCACAATTTAATGCAGGCCATCGCAAGGGTCAACCGTGTTTTTGAAGACAAACCAAACGGATTGGTTGTTGATTTTATAGGAATTTCAGGTTATTTGGCTGAGGCAACAAAGAAATATACAGGAAGTGGCGGCGAAGGTAAACCCACTTTGGATCTTGATGTTGCGGTAAAACTTTGTTTGGAGCAATTTTTAAAAGTGAAAAATTTCCTCGGTGATTTCAGTATTGAAGGACTGAACAACATGACCGATATGCAAAAGACCAAATGGTCTAATTCCGTTGTCAATAAATTGCTAAAATCCGATGCTGTTACAGACGAATTTCTACTCGAAGAGCGAAAATTGAGCGAACTCGTAGCAATGACGCATTCAGATCCGCGGATATGGGAAATTCAGGAGGAAGTCGGCGTAATTCAGAAGATTCGGAATACCATACGTAAGATTAAATTTCCGCCGGGAGACAGAAGGCGAAAAAACGAGAAAATAAAGGATTTGATCAGTAAATCCATCCAATCTCAGGAAATTGTCGATCTGGCAAAAATGTATGATCTTGAGAAAATTGATATTTCTATTATTGACGATAAATTTCAGGCCATTGCAAAAGAAGAAGGTGGCGAAAACATTAAAATAGAACTGCTACGGCGCATTATCAATGACGAGCTAAAGGTTAGAATGCCCAAGAATATCAAGCGGATGAGCAACCTTAAAGCAGAGTTGGAAAAGGTACTTGGGAATTATCACAAAAACAGCTTGGATTCCATTGCTGCGATTAAACATTTAATTGATATCGCAAACGAATTCAAAGAAGACGACAAACGAACCAAAGAACTCGGCTTGACCGAAGATGAATTGGCGTTTTATGACCTCTTGGCTGGCAGTCAAAAGATCCTAAACCAAACAGGCCCCATTCAGGATTTGGTTCATAAAGTAGTGAGTTCTGTAAAGAAAAACCTACAACTCGATTGGACGAAAAAAGAAGATGCCCGCGCCGCGATCAGATTGGCAGTTAAAAAAGAATTGCGTGGAAAAGTAGCTTTTTCAGAACTGGACAAACTTTTAAAAGAAGTCATTGAACAAGCAGAGGGACAATATAAAGATTGGCCGATGGAAGCTTGAATTCTTGAGCTGTCATTCAGAACGCAGCGATAGCGGAGTGCAGAATCTATGAACAAGGAGCAGGATTCCAATACGTCAGAGATTCCTCCTTTGTCGGAATGACAACACAACAAGATTCCTCTTCGTCGGTCTGTCATTCAGAACGCAGCGATAGCGGAGTGAAGAATCTCTGGATCGGGAGCAGATTATAGTAGCCAGAGATTCCTCCTTTGTCGGAATGACAACACAACAAGATCCCTTTCGTAGGTCTGTCCTTCAGAACACAGCGATAGCGGAGTGAAGAATCTATGAATAAGGAGCAGGATTCCAGTACTTCAGAGATTCCTCCTTCGTCGGAATGACATCACAACAAGATTCCTCTTCGTAGGTCTGTCCTTCAGAACACAGCAATAGCAGAGTGAAGAATCTATGAATAAGGAGCAGGATTTCAGTATCCAGAGATTCCTCCTTCGTCGGAATGACAGCACAACAGGATTCCCCCTTTGTCGGAATGACAAATATTCATATTTTTATGCCATCAAATTTTTTTAGAATGAAAATCGACAGAATATTACCCGTAATAGCGCTTTTTATAGTAACTGCATTGAGTTGTGAAGCGCAGCAGAAGGAAAGCATAACCGTAATCAGTCAAGAAGAGGCTAAAACGGCTTTAGCGGAAAACGAAGATATTATATTATTGGATGTTCGTACGCCGGAAGAATTTGACGAAGGAGCGATTGAAGGCGCTAAAAACATCAACTTCTTCGATGAAGATTTTGCGGAACAAGTAAATCAATTCGATAAAAATAAACCGGTTTATATTTATTGTAAAAGTGGTAACCGAAGCGCAAAAGCCGCAAAGCAACTTCAGGAAATGGGTTTTAAAGAAATCTATGATATTGAAGGCGGTTATATGAATTGGGAGAAGTAAAATAGAATTTTTAAAAACAAAAAACCTGCAATTTCACATTGCAGGTTTTTTTTGATGATTGGAAACGTACTGCGTAAACGAATTTTTCTAAAACCAAAAAAGCAGCAGTATTATATGAGCTGTTGCCAACAGTGTTTTCTCGCTCTCAATTTTAAACGTCAAGAGATAATTTTAGACTTCCGCCCAATCCTTCTCTGATTATTCTCATCAAAGTCGAAAGTCGGATGTCACTTGCATTGTTTTCGATTCTGGAAATATAGTTTTTCGTTGTTCCAACTTTTTCAGCAAGTTGCTCTTGTGTCAAATGTTGTAGGTCATATTTTCCAAATTCATTAAACATCATGAGTATGCAATGGCAACAGCTGAAAAACATTCGCCACAGGTTCCGATCACTAAGCTATCGGCTCTGCCTTAAAACCTTTACTTTTTACAATGTTAATCACTTCCTCTTCAGTAATTCCTTTTGAATTTACCGTAAGGATTTTATCTGCATTATCAATATCCACATTCCAGTCCTGAATACCTTCAGCCTTATCAAAGTCGGCTTGTACTTTTGATACACATCCTCCGCAGTTGAGGGTTGTTTTGAACTTAAGCATTTTATTTTCCATTTTTTTAAAATTTAGATTGTTATTTATTGTTACAAATTTTGGCATATTGTCGGTATGCAGTGTTGTACAATTTCTTGTTTGATTTGTGAAATTCACTGTTCGACAACTTCCGATGTTGCAAATTCCTCCATCCGAACAATTAAATCATTTTCGACAGTATAAATTTGCACCCATTTTTGTTTGAGTTCTTTCCCCGACCTTTTTACACGCTGGTGTTCGTTTCCCAGAATCACTACCATATTGTCCTGAGTAATAAATTGTTCCGGTTCAAACTTGATGACTTCCGTTCCGTTGAGAATACCGTTAAAAAACTTTCGTGTTCCTTCTTTGCCACGATATTCTCCTTTGGGAATTATCTGTGTTCCGTGATAAATCCAAACTGTATCTTCTGAAACCGTTTCAACAATTGTATCCACGTCTCCTGCGGCAAAAGCCGCCAACATTTTATCGACTACTATTTTTGGTGAATTTTTCATATTTTGAATTTTTTGTTATTTAATATAAAGATTCACTTTTTCCATTTCAAACGTAAACTGTTACTTACCACACTCACACTGCTTAAAGCCATTGCCGCACCGGCGATCATCGGATTAAGCAAGAAACCATTTATCGGATATAAAATACCTGCTGCAATCGGAATGCCAATCAGATTATAAATAAATGCCCAAAACAGGTTCTGTTTGATGGTGGCAACCGTTTGTTTCGATAGTTTGATCGCCTGTGGGATTTTGTTAAGATCGGAGGAAATGATCGTCATTTTGGCCACGTCCATTGCAATATCACTTCCTTTGCCCATGGCAATACTCACATCGGCAGTTGCAAGTGCGGTACTGTCGTTAATTCCGTCACCGACCATCGCCACTAGCTTCCCTTGAGCTTGTAATTCTTTTACAAAATCGGCTTTATGCTGTGGCATTACTTCGGCTTTGTAATTTTTGATGCCTGTTTGCTGTGCAATGGCTTTGGCGGTAGCTTCATTGTCTCCCGTAAGCATATAAAGCGCTATGCCCATATTTTGCAGTTTCTGAATTGCTTCCACCGAAGTTTCTTTAATCTTATCAGAAATAGCGAGTACGGAAAGTACTTGGGTACTATTTGAAAACCAAATGACGGTTTTGGATTGTTTGCCCCATTCATCAGCTTGCGCCTGAAGTTGTTCTGAAATAGCAATGTTGTTTTCTGCCAATAATTTTTTGTTTCCTACATAGTAAGTTTCCGCATGATAATCGGCTTTGGCACCTTTCCCTGTAATACTTTCGAAGTTGGTCAATTCAACTTTTTTAAGGTTTGAAATTTTGGAAAAGTTATTCACTACTGCATCAGCCAAGGGATGCTCGGATTGCATTTCGATGCTTACTAAAATATTTTTGGTTGCATCGTCATCATTAAGCCATTTAGCACCCGTAACTTGTGGCCGACCTTCGGTAATAGTTCCAGTTTTATCCAGTACAATCGCATTTACCTTTTTGGCGAGTTCCAGACTTTCAGCATCTTTAATTAAAATTCCGTTCTCCGCACCTTTCCCCACACCGACCATAATAGCCGTTGGCGTAGCCAATCCCAAAGCACAAGGACACGCAATAACCAAAACGGTAACAGCAGCCAATAATCCCTGCACCACGCTGTTTTCGCCTCCTAGAAAAAACCACAACAAAAATGTCAAAACAGCG
>DASSWB010000097.1:0-6913 GCA_035705495.1 Salinimicrobium sp.
GCACGATGTAGATCAGAATAAATTAAAATCGGAGTTGGATTCGGTGGTTTCAAACTGCGTAAACAGCGTGGGAGTCGATGTAAATACCGCCAGCTTCGAATTGTTGAGCAATGTTTCAGGCATTGGTCCGTCATTGGCCGAAAACATTATTAAATATCGCAACGATAAAGGCGGAATCGATTCCAGATCGGAATTATTAAAAGTCCCCAGATTGGGAGCGAAGGCTTTTGAACAATCGGCTGCCTTTTTAAGAATAAAAAATCCGTCGCAACCATTGGACAATTCCGCAGTACATCCCGAAAGTTATTCCATTGTTGAAAAAATGGCTAAAAATGAAACTATAAGTTTGTCGGAATTGATTGGTAATAAAGAAATTTTGCAGAAAATTGATCTTGAATCTTATTGTGAGGGCAACATCGGACTTCCAACACTAAAAGATATTATTTCAGAACTTGAAAAACCCGGTCGGGATCCGCGGAAATCGGCCATAGTTTTTGAATTCGATAAAAACGTAAAATCCATCAATGATCTGGAAACTGGAATGGTTTTACCCGGAATCGTAAACAATATTACCAATTTTGGTTGTTTTGTGGATATCGGAATCAAGGAAAGCGGACTCGTGCACATCTCAAAACTGGCGACCGAATTTGTAAGTGACGTCAATACAGTTGTGAAGCTGCATCAGCATGTAAAAGTAACGGTTTTGGAAGTTGATGTTGAGAGGAAGCGAATTCAGTTGTCGATGGTGTAGGAATCTTTTTAATGGAACTCTTGCTTTAAAATCAGAGATTCTTTACTACGCTAATCTAAAGGTTCAGAATGACGTAAAAAAGAAAAGCTGTTCAATTTTTGAACAGCTTTTCCAAACTTCAAATATATCGGTTTTTTATTCCGCTACTGCTTTTGAAGTTTTATTGGGATAGCTCACATTGTCTTTTGAGGATTTGGATTTGGTCCCCATAGTTTCGCCTCTATATTTTTCCATAACTTTTTGACGCGTTTCTTTTCCTTTTTCTGTTCCGAATAGCAAACCAAGTGCTACAGCCGTTGCTACTCCTGATGCAATTCCAATTGTTACGTTCCTTGTCATAATGAATTTTTTAAGGTTAATTTTTCTCTTGTTTTCATACTTCTAAATTAGTTCATTCGACAAAGGAATCCATATTTTCAGCGTTAATCTTCTTGTAATTTTAGTTATAGAGTTGCAAATTTTTTAAGAATCGAAAATACTTCTGAAGTATCCCTAACATAGTATTTTGCGCTTGTTTTGCTGTAACCCACTTTAATACTAAAACTGCTTTCTGGCAACTCACGGAACATATATTCATCGGTCCAATCATCTCCAATCGAAAAAATAAAATCATAGTCTTGATCCATCAATTTTTTACTGCTCGCACGACCTTTGTCAATCCCACTGTTTTTGATTTCCAAAACATGATTTCCCTTGAGAATACTAATGCTATCATTTACCGTGAAATTCTTTAAAACATCTTCCAGTTCATTCGCCCGAATTTCGCCAAGCGTAGGATCGGCTTTTCTATAATGCCACGCCAATGAGTAATTTTTTTGCTCAATAAAAGATCCTGGGGTCCGATCTACAAAAGTTTCCAATATGGGAAAAATACTGCTCATCCAATCTTTTTTTACATTTTCGGTTTTCTCCCATTTTCCATCCCGATTTCTTTTCCACACTCCATGTTCTGCAATCAAATCTATTTCGGTCTCCTTCCACCAATTTCCCAATGATTCTTTGTCCCGACCACTAATAATAATGACATCGGTGTTTTTTTGACTGCTTAACTGAGTGATTAATTGTACGAGTTCGGTTCCTGGCTTGGCATCTTTTGGATTGTCGACAAAATTTACCAGAGTACCATCGTAGTCCAAAAACAAAATTCTCTTCTTTGCGTTTTTGTATTCGCTGAGCATTTTTTCTAAAATATCTTCGGAAAGTTGTTTTGCGAGATATATTCGGTTATTTCCTTTTGTACTGTTTAAAGCATGCATAAAGTCATTTGCCCATTTTTTCACGTTGTATCGCCTTAATCTTTGCTGCAAGTGTGCGTTCCGAACTTTTTGTTCATCTTCGGGCATTTCTATTGCAGTTTTCAATGCATCGGCAATTTGAACGAAGTTATTGGGATTTATAATGAGCGCTTCGTTCATTTCTTGAGCAGCACCAGCCATTTCACTTAAAATCAAAACCCCGGTCTGATCGGTTCTGGTAGCAACATATTCTTTGGCCACAAGATTCATCCCATCCCTTATGGGCGTAATAAAAGCAATGTCGCAGGAACGATATAAATCGATCAGGTTATTAAATGGCATCGATCTATAAAAATACCAGATAGGAGACCAGCCAACGGAAGAATATTTTCCATTGATACGACCCACCAATTCATCAACTTCTTTTTTTAAAGCTTGATATTGTGGCACGTTTGAACGAGAGGGAACTGCCAGCATAATTAAGCGTACTTTTTCCTGATATTGCGGATATTTGTCCAGAAAATATTCAAAAGCTCGAATACGATTGGCAATGCCTTTGGTATAATCCAACCTATCAATTGATAAAATGAGTTTTACTTCGGGCGAAGTTTTTAAATGCTGGTCCAATTCGTATTGAAGATCGGTAACATCTTCGGCTTTTTCCAATTGATGGGCCATGGATGTCTTTTCAAATTTATCGTAATCAATTCCCATTGGGAAAGATCCTATTTTGATGATTCGATCGTCCTTGTGCACTTTATCCAAATGAACCGGATGTCGCAGAATCCGACTTACGGCGCTTAGAAAATGCCTTTCATACTCGTAGGTGTGAAAACCGACCAAATCGGCTCCCAAGATCCCCTTGAGAATTTCTTCCCTCCAAGGCAATGTTCTAAAAATCTCAAACGAGGGAAATGGAATGTGACTAAAAAATCCTATGGATGCTTCTGGAAGTTGATCTCGTACCATTTGTGGCAATAGAAGCAAGTGGTAGTCGTGAACCCAAATCGTATCACCCTCTTGATAGTTGCTTACAACGACATCGCAAAAAATTTGATTGACCTCTACGTAAACTTCCCATTCTATTTCTTCAAAACAGGTAAATTCCATGAAATAATGGAACAAGGGCCAAATCGTTTTATTGCTGAAACCGAAATAATAATTTTTTATCTGCCATTGAGTGAGGTTAATGGGAACACAATTTTCATTCAGTGCTTTTTCCGAAACTTCCTGCGCCAACTGATCATTTAATTTTTCCTTTACCAAACCAGTCCATCCTATCCATATGCTATCAGTGCCATGCACAGATTCTAAACCAGTGGCCAAACCACCTACACTTTTTTCAATTTCCAATTTATTTTTCTCTATGGAGAATTTAAGAGGCAATCTATTGGAAACGATCATCGTTCTATTCATAAAGTTGCTCTTTGCTGTGGTCAAAACAATTTCAAATGGTTAAATTTCGGAAAATTTACACAGCATATATTGGCATTTAGAAAACTTTAGGAAAGCATGGATAATTTGGATTACGGCATCATTGGAAATTGTAAAAGTGCCGCTTTGGTGTCTAAAAATGGGTTTATTGAATGGTGTTGTTTGCCTTATTTTGATTCCGCAGCGGTTTTTGCGAAAATCCTGGATCGAAAGAAAGGAGGTGAATTCGGCTTTATTGTAGATGAATCGTATCAGATCACACAAAAATATTTATGGGGCACCAATGTACTCTCGACCACTTTTGAAAATGAAAAAAACGCTTTTCAGGTTCTTGATTTTATGCCGCGGTATAAAAAAGATGATGGTTCCTATTATGCCGCACCGGATATTATTCGATTTATCCGACTCCTAAAAGGCGCTCCGAAGTTCAAAATAAAATTCAATCCCAAATTGGATTATGCAAGGGAACAAACCTTTGTTGAAGACCATGGGAGTTACCTGAAGAGTTTTACGAAACAGGGGAAATATGATTCATTGTATCTCTATTCCGATTTTAATTATCAGGATATTCTCGCGGAAAGGGAAATCACTTTAGAATCCAATGCTTATCTGCTGCTGGCGTATCATGAAAAGCTCACAGAACAAACTTTGGACCGATGTTATTTAAAATTTCAACGAACTAAAACGTACTGGATGAACTGGAGCGAAAACACTACTAAATTCCCGCTTTATTATGATGAAATATTAAGAAGTTCACTGGTTTTAAAAGTTTTGAGTTTTGAAAAATCGGGTGCTGTTTTGGCTGCCGCAACAACTTCTTTGCCCGAGACTATTGGAGAGGTCAGGAATTGGGATTATAGATTCTGTTGGATACGGGATGCTTCCATGGTGATAAAAGTAATGGCAGGTTTGGGTCATCCTGAATCGGCAAAAGATTTTTTGAAGTTTATTATTGATTTAATTCCGAATAAAGATGAAAAAATGCAGATCATGTATGGAATTAATGGTGAAAAAACGTTGACAGAAAACATTTTGGATCATTTGGGAGGATACGAAGGCTCTAAACCGGTTCGCGTCGGAAATGCTGCTTACGTTCAAAGGCAAAATGATATCTACGGAATTTTGATGGAAGTAATCTACCAGCAATTTGTTCAATTTGAAACTTCTCTCGAAAACAGCGAAGAATTATGGTCGATCGTTCGCGGAATTATAAAAATTGTAGATGCACATTGGAAGGAAGCCGATAAAGGTATTTGGGAAATTAGAACCGAAGCAAGGCATTTTACATTCTCGAAACTTCTTTGCTGGGTCGCGGTAGATCGGGCGATTAAAGTCGGGGAAATCCTTAGAAAAGGTATCAATGATAAAAAATGGAAAGCACTGCGTCAGGAAATTTATGAGGATATTTATCAGAATGGGTGGAATGAAGAGGTGCAGGCTTATACGCAATCTTATGGTTCCAAAGATTTGGACGCATCAACGTTATTAATGGAAAGTTACGGTTTTATAAAAGCAAGTGATGCGCGTTATATCAGCACAGTAAGGGCAACCGAGAAAGAATTGTGCTACAAGGGATTGATGTTCAGATATAAAAATAAAGATGATTTCGGTCGGCCGTCATCTTCCTTTACCATTTGTACTTTCTGGTTTATAAATAGTCTTTGTAAAATAGGTGAACGAACAAAAGCGAAAGAATTGTTTGATCAATTGCTAACGTACAGCAATCATTTGGGTTTATTCAGTGAAGACATTGATTTTGAAACTAAACGATTGCTGGGAAATTTCCCACAAGCCTATTCTCATTTGGCACTTATTGAAACAGCGGCAAATTTTTCAGATGGGATAAATTTGGATGAAACCAAGGATTTTGATGTCGAAACGGATTTTTTGGATAGTTAATCGGAGATTATAAAATGAAAAAAGCCACTGAAAAGTGGCTTTTTTCATTTTAAAAAATCAACTAAAAACAATATCGGTTTTCCTGAATGATTTTTTCAGCAATCGTATTTCGCAGATCGACCACATTTGGCTGATTTTGATATTTTGTAAAACGTTTTAGTCCCATCAACATCATACGTTGTTCGTCACCTTCAGCGAAGGAAATGATTCCTTCTTTGGCTTTCAGGTTTATTTTGTCAACTGCGTGATATAAATACAATTTGGACATTGCAATCTGCTCTTTTTGAGAATCCTCACCAAAACGCTTTGCATTTTTTTCAGTTCGTAAAAGTGTGGATTCAGCCATATAAATTTCGATTAAAATATCGGCAGAAGCTAAAAGCAACTGCTGATGTTCCTCTAAATCAGGACCAAATTTTTGAACCGCACTTCCAGCCACCATCAAAAATACTTTTTTGAGATTTCGAATGATTTCTTTTTCTTCAGCAAATAATTCGGAATAATCTGGTTTGTCGAAAGAAGGGATTCCTGTTAACTCTTCGGCGACTTTCATTGCGGGTCCCAACAAATCAACATGACCTTTCATTGCTTTTTTCACCAACATTCCAACAGCTAACATTCGGTTGATTTCGTTAGTTCCTTCGTAAATCCGTGTGATTCTGGCATCCCTCCAAGCGGATTCCATTGGAGCATCGGCAGAAAATCCCATTCCTCCGTAAATTTGAATTCCTTCATCCGTACAATTTTGAAGGTCTTCCGAAGCAGCTACTTTTAAAATTGAACATTCAATTGCGTACTCTTCCACACCTTTTAATTCTGCTTCTTGATGCGAAGCCCCTGCATTTTGTCGAATTGTAATTCGGTTTTCAATATCTTTTGCAGCGCGATAAGAAGCTGATTCCCCAGCGTAGGCTGAAGTTGCCATTTCTGCCAATTTTAATTTGATGGCACCAAATTGTGCAATCGGTGTATTAAACTGAATCCTTTCATTGGCATATTTCACGGAAAGTCCGATAACACGACGCTGCGCATCCAAACAAGCACCAGCCAATTTAATCCGACCAACATTAAGGGCATTCATCGCAATTTTAAATCCGTTGCCTCGCTCCGAAAGCATATTTTCTACAGGGACTTTGGTTTCATTAAAAAATACTTGTCGGGTAGAGGAGGAGTGGATGCCGAGTTTCTTTTCTTCTTCACCCAAGGAAATTCCATTCTCTGGATCGTATTCAACAATAAAACCTGTAATATTTTTGTCATCTTCAATTCGGGCGAAAACAATCATAAGGTTGCAAAATCCCGCATTTGAAATCCACATTTTTTGACCGGAGATTTTATAATGCGTTCCATCTTCGGAAAGAACGGCTTTTGTTTTTCCACTGTTGGCGTCACTTCCAGCACCCGGCTCCGTTAAAGCATAAGATCCAAACCATTCGCCAGTCGCCAGTTTAGGAACATATTTCTTTTTTTGTTCTTCATTTCCATAAAGTGTGATTGGCAAGGTTCCAATTCCCGAATGTGCCCCAAAAGCGGTCGAAAATGATCCTGTGGCACCAGAAATGTAATCAACAACCAACATGGTAGTAACGAAATC
>DASSWB010000098.1:0-114913 GCA_035705495.1 Salinimicrobium sp.
GATGAAATGAAAAAGTTTTTCCACCAAACATTGGTAGCGATGAGCGACACTTTTAACCGTGCCACACAGGACGAAAAAATGACAGCAACCATGAAGGATTTCTGTGATTATTTTGCCGAAAAATTGGAATTGAAGAAGTAAATTAGTCTTCCATAAAAATCAGATTTCATTTTTTGGGTAAAATATGTTGTGCCATCCAAGTAGAATTATATTCTCCATTTTGTATTAATATTTTTCCGGTTGGTTTTATGATAGCGTAGGATCCGCACATGGATTGATGTTTGAAAATTGTTTCCCTGAAGGGATTTGAATTTCAAGATACATTTTTTTTAACTTCAGAAAAACAAGAAGTTATGCCATTTGCTGATTAATGGCTTCTATATAATCCAAGATTTCATCTTGCCCCGTTCCATTGGTAGATGAAGAAATAAAATAGGTTGGCATTTCTTCCCAGGTTTCAAGCATGGTTTGTGTGTAATTTTCAATATTGCGGGTAAGCGCATTGGGTTTCAATTTATCTGCTTTGGTGAAAATAATACAAAACGGAATTTGGCGCTCTCCCAAATATTGCATGAATTCCAAGTCGATTTTTTGCGCTTCGTGCCTGCTATCGATTAAAACAAAAGCACAAATCATTTGTTCCCGACGTTCAAAATATTCGGTTATGAATTTCTGAAAAACCTTTTTTGTTTGTTTGGAAACCCGCGCATAGCCGTATCCTGGAAGATCTACCAGATACCATTCTTTGTTAATCAAGAAGTGGTTGATAAGTTGGGTTTTTCCCGGTCGTCCCGAAGTTTTTGCGAGGCTTTTCCTGCCTGTGAGCATGTTGATCAATGAAGATTTCCCAACATTACTTCTTCCTATGAAGGCATATTCAGGAATTTTTTCAGTAGGACATTTTTCAACATTGCTATTGCTTACAACAAATTCTGCCGAATTAATCTTCATTTTTTAAGGTTAAAAATTCCGCTTATGCAACCATTTAGAAAGCAGATCATTAAATTCATCGGGATGTTCCATCATTGCGGCGTGACCACACTTATCAATCCAAAAAAGTTCAGCGTCAGGTAATAATCGATGAAAATCTTCGGCAACTTCGGGCGGTGTTACATTGTCGTTTCTTCCCCAAATGAGGCAGGTTGGCGTTTGCATTTTTGGTAAATCCTTCGCCATATTATGTCGTATTGCACTTTTTGCGATGGCCAAGGTTCTAATAAGTTTACTTCGATCGTTGACGGTTTGAAAAACATCGTCGACAATCTCTTTCGTCGCTACTTTTGGATCATAGAAAACGTTCTCTGCTTTTTTCTTGATGTATTCATAATCCCCGCGCTTCGGATAACTTTCGCCCATCGCGCTTTCGTAAAGTCCGGAACTACCGGTAATCACAAGCGCTTTAATTTTTTCAGGATACATTTTAGTGCAAAGCAAAGCAATATGTCCGCCTAGGGAATTTCCAAGTAAAATCACTTCTTCGTAGCCTTTGAAATCGATAAAGGCTTTTATATATTTTGCAAAACTACCAACGCTGGTTTTAAGCAACGACATTGTATAAAGTGGAAGTTCTGGAATCACGACTTTGTAACCTTTTTCAGGAAAGAAATTCAGAACACCTTCAAAATTGCTTAGGCCACCCATTAAGCCGTGTAGTATAATTATCGGAGTGCCTTCTCCGCGTTCCATGTACTTGAATTTTCCTTCTTTCCTTAAAATATCTTTCATTGAATTTGGGCAGATTACTATCGCAAATATAACTATTTCGGTACAAGTTTAAAGAATTTTCGCCATTCATTGAGACATGAGACCGTCTTCGCTTTTTTGAAAGAACATAAAAATTCTTTTGTGTCTGAAAATGAAGTTTTTAACACACACATATGCAAATCGGCCGTTATGCCTCCTGAAATGACTTAAATAAATCAAAACTTATCAACAAAGTGGTAAAAAGTGGTAAATTGTGGAGAAAAAAATAATATATTTGATTCAAATTTCTTCGAAGTGGTAAACCTGGTCGGGACATACGAGTGCAAAGCAGATGCAAAGGGTCGCCTTATGGTCCCTGCTGCACTCAAGAAGCAATTGGCACCTTTGTTACAGGAAGGTTTTATTTTGAAAAGATCCGTTTTTCAAGCTTGTTTGGAGCTCTATTCGATGGATGAGTGGAATAATTTGATGACTCGAATGAATAGCCTAAACAGGTTCAAAAAGAAAAACAATGATTTTATCAGAAGGTTCACCGCTGGTGTAAAAGTGGTAGAAATTGATGCAAACGGACGTTTGCTAATTCCGAAAGATTTGATGCTTTTTGCCGGAATCGACAAAGAAATAGTGCTTTCATCAGCAATTAATATTGTTGAAATCTGGGATAAGCAGAAATACGAACAAGCCATAGATGAGGCTACAGGTGATTTCGCCGATTTAGCAGAAGAAGTAATGGGAAACCAAGAAGAAAATGGAATATCATAACCCGGTTTTATTAAAGGAATCTGTTGACGGATTGAACATTCGCGAAAACGGCGTCTATGTTGATGTCACTTTTGGTGGTGGTGGTCACTCAAGAGAAATACTAAAACGTTTGGGGGAAAAAGGAAAGTTGTTTGCTTTTGATCAAGACAAAGATGCTTTGGATAATGCTATTGATGATGAAAGATTTATTCTGATCAATGAAAATTTTAGATTCTTAAAAAGATTTTTGCGGGTTCATACGGTTCGCAAAGTTGATGGGATTTTGGGTGATTTTGGTGTTTCTTCCCATCAATTCGATGTTGCCGAAAGAGGTTTTTCTACTCGGTTTGATGCCAAGCTGGATATGAGAATGGACCAAACTAATAATTTGTCGGCGCATAAGCTCATCAACGAGTATGAAGAAAAGCAGTTGCGGGATTTGTTTTATGAATATGGAGAGCTTCGAAATGCACCAAAACTAGCAAGAACTTTGGTTGTTGCAAGACAAGAAAAACCGATTGATACGATAGACGATTTAAAACAGGTACTAAAACCATTTTTACCATTAGGGAAAGAGCATAAAATACTAGCACAAATCTTTCAAGCGATCAGAATTGAAGTCAACCAAGAAATTGAGGTATTAAAAGAATTTCTGTTGCAAACGGAAGACTTGCTTGAAGCAGGAGGAAGGTTGAGTTTGATCTCTTATCATTCCCTAGAAGACAGACTGGTGAAAAGATATATAAGAAATGGAATGTTTAAAGGAGAGCCCGAAAAAGATTTCTTCGGAAATATTGAAGTTCCCTTTAAAAAAGTAGGGAAATTGATTGTTCCCTCTAACGATGAAATTGCGAAAAACAATAGAGCGAGAAGTGCAAAATTAAGAATTGCTGAAAGGATATAAGTATGGGTTTCTACGATATCTTAAAAGGAAAATTTCTAATAAACGATGATGCTTCGGGAAACTGGGGCTTCATAGTTTTTTGTACGGCTTTGGCAATTTTTATGATCGCCAGCTCACATTCGGCAGAACGAAAAGTACACGAAATAGCACAATTGAACAACGAGGTAAGGGAGCTTAGAAGTGAATTCGTGGATGGAAGGTCGATTTTGATGAGACAAAAAATGGAATCGGTAATTACCAAAAAGATGAAGGCAAGGGGTTTAAATCCGTCAAAATATCCGCCGTATAAACTCATAGTGAAACAATCAACAGAATAAGTGGCTGCAGAAGAGAAAAACATATTAAAGAGATTATACCTTATTACGGGTTTGTTGTTCCTTATTGCTATTGGTGTAGGTTTCAAGCTTTTGAATATTCAGTTTGTTGAAGGTGAAAAATACAAAGCACTCGCCGAAGAAAGGACTTTCAGAAACTTTACGATTACAGCGAATAGGGGAAATTTATATGATGCCAATGGAAATCTTTTGGCGACTTCGGTACCCAAATATGATATCCGATTTGATGCAGTTACGGTTTCTGAAGAGAATTTTCAGGAGAATTTGGTCCCACTGAGCAAAGAATTGTCATTAATGTTCGGACAGTCTACCGAGTATTATGTTTCGAAAATAAAATCCGCAAGAAAAAACGGTGATCGTTACATTCGGATTGCAGACAATCTGGGATATTCAGAATATAAAAAAGTTTCAAATTTTCCTATGTTTTCCCTCGGAGCATTCAAGGGTGGACTTATTGTAGAACAACGAACTGTAAGGGAACACCCGCTTGGTGGCATTGCAGAAAGAACAGTTGGATATGAACGAAAAACTGAAAATGGTAAGTATATACCTGTTGGTTTGGAAGGAGCTTACGGTGAATATTTAAGGGGAAAAGACGGAAAAAGATTAAAACAAAAAATCGCAAAAGGTCAATGGAAACCTATTAGTGACAATAATGAGATAGAGCCGAAAGACGGTTATGATGTAGTTTCCACAATTGATGTCAATATACAAGATATCGCACATCACGCACTGTTGGCACAGCTTCAGAAATATGAAGCGGAACACGGGACGGTAGTCGTCATGGAAACAAAGACTGGTGAGATTAAAGCGATTGCAAACTTGGGTCGGACATCAAAAGGCAAATATTTCGAAAAATTGAACTACGCTGTGGGTGAGTCCCATGAGCCGGGTTCAACTTTTAAATTGATGGCACTTGTGGCTGCTTTGGAAGATAAAGTGGTTGATACCAGTGATGTTTTTGATACCCAAAATGGAAAAATCAAATTTTACGACCGTACTGTGTACGATTCTCATCGAGGTGGGTTTGGGAAAATTTCAATTGCCGAAGCTTTTAAACTTTCGTCAAATACGGCATTTGCGCTTTTAGTAAATGAAAATTATAAAAACGATCCTGAAAAATTTGTAAATCGCTTGTATAACATGGGTCTTAATGAAAAATTGGGCCTTGAAATAAAAGGAGAGGGAAAACCAAAAATTCCGCACCCGAAAGATAAAAACTGGTACGGTACCACATTACCTTGGATGGCTTTTGGATATGGAGTTCACTTGACACCTCTACAAACCCTGGCATTTTATAATGCAATTGCCAATAATGGCAAAATGGTCAAACCTAAGTTCATAAAAGAAGTTAGGGAATGGGGCAAAATCATCGAGAAAATTGATGAACCTGTTTCTTATTCCATTTGTTCAAAAGAAACTGCGATTATTGCGCAAGATTTAATGGCTCAAGTCGTTTCCGATGGTACGGCCAGCAATATAAAATCCCCGATTCTTGAAATGGCCGGTAAAACAGGGACTTGCCAAGTGGAATATTGGATAAAATCCGAGCAGAACTATATAGCGTCTTTCGCAGGATTTTTTCCGGTTGAAAACCCTCAATATTCCTGTATTGTGGTTATACATAAACCCAACCCTGCATTGGGCTTTTATGGTAATATTGTAGCTGCTCCCGTGTTTAAACAAATAGCACAAAAAATTTATTCTGATACGCCAGTGACAGATGAAATTCCTGTCTTGAATCCCAAGAATGAAGAGGTGTTGGAGGATTTCAATTCGTATTATTCCATTTCAAAAAAATATAAAAGTGTAATGCCGAATTTAATTGGATTACCTGCGATGGACGCAATTTCCATTTTGGAAAATTTAGGATTGAAAGTTAAAATTTCTGGGAATGGAGTTGTAAAAGAACAATCTATAGAACCCGGGAAAAAAATAGGATCGACAAAAAATATTTACTTAAAACTGAGCTAGCATTGACTTTTTTAAAAGACATATTGTATAAAGTGCCGATTGAGGCTGTTGTTGGAGATACTGCCGTGGGAATCAATGAAATAAATTATGATTCCAGAAAAGTCTCTTTAAACGATGTTTTTGTGGCCATAAAAGGAACAGCTTCCAACGGGCATGATTTTATAGAAACCGCAGTGAATCAAGGTGCTGTTGCAATTGTTTGTGAGGACATGCCGAAAAGAATCGTGAACGGCGTTACCTATGTGCAGGTTCTCAGTTCACATAAAGCTTTGGCGCTGATGGCGTCTAATTTCTACGGAAATCCTTCCCGAAATTTAAAACTGGTTGGCGTTACCGGAACCAATGGGAAAACAACAATTGCAACGCTGCTTTATCAACTTTTTACAGATGCCGGATTTAAAGTCGGTTTGCTTTCCACGGTAAAAATAATGATTGCCGACAAAGAGTTCAAGGCAACGCATACAACACCCGATTCCTTGGTCATCAATTATTATTTGAAGCAGATGAATGAAATGGGTGTCGAATTCTGCTTTATGGAAGTCAGTTCCCACGGAATTGCACAGGAGCGAACCACAGGTTTGCATTTTGAGGGCGGAATCTTTACCAATCTTTCTCATGACCATTTGGATTATCATAAAAGTTTTGCAGAATACAGGGATGTGAAAAAATCATTTTTCGACTCATTGCCGAGTACTGCATTTGCACTTGTGAATGTTGATGATAAAAACGGACAGTTTATGCTCCAAAATTCAAGCGCAAAAAAATATACTTATGCACTGAAATCCTTTGCCGATTATAAAGCACAGATTTTGGAAAATCAATTCAGCGGATTGCTTCTGAAAGTAAACGATCACGAACTCTGGACGAAATTAATAGGTAATTTCAATGCTTATAATATTCTTGCCATTTATGCCGCTTCGGAATTATTGGGATTGGACGATTTGGAAAGTCTTAGGCTAATCAGTCGGTTGGAATCGGTAAGCGGAAGGTTTCAATATTTCGTTTCCGAAGAAAACATTACCGTAATCGTAGATTATGCGCATACACCCGATGCACTTAAAAATGTTTTGGAAACCATTAATGCCATCAGAACCAGAAATGAAAAATTGATCACCGTGGTGGGTTGCGGAGGTAATCGGGATAATACCAAAAGACCAAAAATGGGGCAGATTGCTGCTGCGTTGAGCACCAATGTAATTTTTACGAGCGACAATCCACGAAATGAAGATCCGGAGAAAATAATTGAAGAAGTTGAAGCCGGAGTTGAGCCACAAAATCACAAAAAAACGCTTTCAATAACAAACAGGAAACAAGCAATTAAAGCGGCTTGTAAAATGTCTGAAGTTGGTGATATTATTTTAATCGCAGGAAAAGGTCACGAGACCTATCAAGAAATAAAAGGAGAAAGATTTGATTTTGATGATTTCAAAATTGCCCAAGAACTGTTGAAACAACAAAAACTTTAAAAGAAGGGAAAATGCTATACCATCTATTTGATTTTCTAGAAGCCAGATACAATTTTCCAGGGGAGCACTTATTTAGCTATATCTCCTTCAGATCCGGAATGGCCATTATTCTTTCTCTAATGATCGCAACGATTTATGGTAAAAAAATAATCAATTATTTACAGAAAAAACAAGTAGGAGAAAGTGTACGGGAATTGGGATTGGAAGGTCAATCTGAAAAAGCCGGTACACCTACAATGGGTGGAATCATCATTATAATAGCCACCCTTATTCCTGTTTTATTGTTTGCGAAACTGGATAATATTTATGTCATCCTTCTTATCGTAACCACGCTGTGGATGGGTGCAATTGGTTTTATTGATGACTACATCAAAATCTTTAAAAAAGATAAGGAAGGTTTACAGGGGAAATTCAAGGTTTTAGGGCAAATAGGATTGGGTATCATTGTGGGGGGGACGATTTATTTTCATTCTGAAGTAACAATGAAAGAAAAAATAATCGATACGCCATCTATTGAGCAAAGTCATATGGTGGGGCAAGTAATCCCACAATACGGAGCCGAAATTAAATCGCTTAAAACAACAATTCCTTTCTTAAAGGACAATGAATTTGATTATAGCAGCTTAATAACATGGATCAGCTCTGATTTATCCAAATACGCTTGGATTATTTTCATTCCGATTGTCATTTTTATCGTTACCGCGGTTTCAAACGGTGCCAATTTAACCGATGGAATTGACGGTCTCGCAGCTGGATCATCGGCAATAATTGTAATTGCCCTCGGTATTTTCACTTGGGTTTCTGGTAACATTATTTTTTCAGATTATTTAAATGTTATGTACCTCCCAAGATCTGGGGAAATGACCATTTTCATTGCTGCTTTTGCGGGTGCGTTGGTCGGATTTTTATGGTACAATACCTATCCCGCACAGGTTTTTATGGGAGATACAGGGAGTTTGACCATTGGCGGAATTATCGCTGTAATCGCAGTCGCGACCCGAAAGGAATTATTGATCCCTTTGCTCTGCGGAATTTTTCTGATTGAAAACCTATCTGTGGTCATGCAAGTGACATGGTTCAAAATAACAAAAAGAAAATATGGAGAAGGAAGAAGGATCTTCCTAATGTCGCCTTTACATCATCACTATCAGAAAAAAGGACTTCACGAAAGTAAAATTGTAGTGAGGTTCTGGGTAATAGGGATTTTTCTGGCGATTCTAACGATTGTAACACTGAAAATCCGATAATTTTTGAAAGCGAAAAAATGAGCAACGGTAAATACATAGCAATTCTTGGAGGTGGCGAAAGCGGCGTGGGAACTGCTATTCTTGCTGCTAAAGAAGGTTATCAGGTTTTCGTGTCAGATGCTGGGGTGATCAAGCCTCAGTACAAGCAAATCCTTATCGATCACAAAATAGCGTGGGAAGATGAAAACCATTCCGAAGAAAAAATATTGACAGCGGATGTGGTGATGAAAAGCCCGGGAATACCCGAAAAGGCTGCTATTGTACAAAAATTGCTGGCGAAAAATATTCCTGTAATCTCTGAAATTGAATTTGCTTTTAAATATACATCAGCAACAATTATTGGGATAACTGGAAGCAACGGAAAAACAACAACCACAAGTCTTATAAATCATTTAATGCTTTCTGACGGGCTCGATACGGAGATGGCAGGAAACATCGGAAAAAGTTTTGCCGCGAAAGTCGCCGAAAAGGATACCGAATTTTACGTTTTGGAATTGAGCAGTTTTCAATTGGACGGAATCATTGATTTCAAACCAAAAATTGCCGTGCTGACCAATATCACACCAGATCATTTGGATAGGTATAATTACAATTTGAACGAATATGTGAATTCTAAATTTCGAATTGTAAAAAATCAGACCGAAGAAGATTATTTCATTTATGACGCCGATGATCAATTGATTTCCGAATGGATTGAAAAGAATAAAATTAAATCCAAAAAATTGCCTTTTTCAGTGACAAAAAAAATTGAAAATGGAGCATACATTGAGAACAAAATATTGAACATTAATATAGATAACGAACAATTTACCATGCCAACCGAAACTTTAGCTTTAGAAGGAGTCCACAACACAAAAAATGCCATGGCAGCAGCAACAGTTGCCCAATTATTAAGAATTAGAAAAGAAACAATCAGGGGAAGTTTGGAGAATTTTCATGGAGTGGAACACCGACTTGAAAAAGTACTGAAAATTAACAATGTACTTTACATCAACGATTCGAAAGCAACAAATGTAAATGCCACTTTTTATGCTTTGGACAGCATGCAAACAGAAACGGTTTGGATTGTGGGTGGTGTGGATAAAGGCAATGATTATCGCGAACTGTTGTCTTTGGTAAATGAAAAAGTAAAAGCAATTGTGTGTTTGGGAATTGATAATACCAAAATTCTAAACGTATTCGGGAGTTGCATTGATAAAATTGTTGAAACCTCGAGCATGGAAGAAGCAGTAAAAACAGCCTACGGATTGGCAGAACGTGGTGACGCTGTTCTCCTCTCCCCAGCTTGTGCAAGTTTTGACCTCTTTGAAAATTATGAAGATCGAGGAAGACAATTTAAAGAGGCAGTAAGAAAATTATAATTTTAAAAACTAAAAAAAGCGTTCGGTTATGATGAAGGCAATATTCACAAAGCTTAAAGGAGATAAAGTTATCTGGGCGGTTTCTGCCCTTTTGGCTATTTTTTCCTTTATTCCCGTGTATAGTGCCAGTAGTAATTTGGCTTATTTATATGGCGACGGAACAACCTATAGTTTCCTGATTGACCATTTTTTACACCTTCTTTTGGGATTCGTTTGTATTTATGTCATTCATAAAATCCCTTACCATTATTTCAAAGGTTTATCGGTTTTATTGATGCCGGTGATCATTTTCCTATTGATTTATACGCTTTCACAAGGTACAACAATCGATGGTGCCAATGCGAGTCGGTGGATTCGAGTTCCTCTTGTTGGTTTCACGTTCCAGACTTCCACCTTGGCCGGTGTGGTTTTATCAATTTATGTTGCTAGATATTTGTCCAAAATCAAGGATCGGGAGGTTACTTTTAAAGAAACAATTTTACCACTATGGGCTCCGGTCTTTGTGGTTTTGGGCCTCATTCTCCCAGCGAATTTTTCCACGACGGCAATTATATTTTCAATGATATTGCTCTTGGTTTTTGTGGGTGGATATCCTTTAAAGTACCTATCAATCATCGTTGGCGCCGGACTTTTAATATTGGCTTTATTTGTGCTTTCCGCGAAAGCGTTTCCGGGAATGTTCCCAAATCGGGTGGATACTTGGATCAGCAGGATCGAAAATTTCACAAATGACGAAAACACACAAGCAGATTATCAAATAGAAAGGGCAAAAACAGCCATTGCAACTGGTGGTATCGCGGGAATAGGAATTGGGAAAAGTGTGCAAAGAAACTTTTTACCACAATCTTCTTCGGATTTTATTTATGCAATTATCGTGGAAGAAATGGGATTAGTGGGCGGATTTACAGTGATGTTTTTCTACCTCTTTTTGCTGTTTCGAATATTGATCGTGGCAACCAAGGCAAATTCATTCTTCGGAAAATTGCTCGTTATTGGAGTCGGTTTTCCAATTATTTTTCAAGCCTTGATCAATATGGCGGTTGCTGTGGAATTGTTTCCGGTAACCGGACAAACATTGCCATTAATCAGTAGCGGAGGATCTTCAATTTTAATGACTTGTCTTGCCCTCGGAATTATCTTGGGCGTAAGCGCAAAGAGAAATGAAGTGATTCAGTTGGAAAAAGATGAAACTGAAGAAGAAAATCCGTTGGACATTTTAAGCGAAGCGATATGAAGAAGCCTTTACATTTCATATTATCCGGAGGCGGAACAGGAGGACATATTTATCCGGCCGTTTCAATTGCCGATGAAATAAAAAGAAGGTTTCCCGATGCAGAAATTCTTTTCGTGGGTGCGCAAGACCGAATGGAAATGCAGAAGGTTCCAGAAGCAGGATATAAAATTGAAGGATTGTGGATCAGCGGAATTCAGCGTCAGTTGACAATGAAAAACTTGATGTTTCCATTCAAAATGATGAGCAGTTTGTGGAAATCAATCCAAATAATAAACAAATTTAAACCCGATGTCGCTATTGGAACCGGTGGATTTGCTAGCGGACCGCTACTACAAGTGGCACACTGGCGAAACATTCCAACCCTTATCCAAGAGCAAAACTCTTTTCCTGGAATCACAAACAAATGGTTGGGCAAAAAAGCGAATGTGATTTGTACAGCCTATGATCAATTGGACCGGTTTTTTCCAGCTGAAAAAATTAGAATAACAGGAAATCCAGTTCGAAATGATTTATTGAAAGTTTCCGCCAAGCGCGCTGAAGCATTCGATTTTTTCAGACTGGAAAAAGACAGAAAAGTGATTTTGGTTTTGGGCGGAAGTCTGGGTGCAAGAAGAATTAACCAATTGTTGGAAGAATTTGTTAATGATTTGGTTCTTGAAGGAGCACAAATTATTTGGCAAACGGGAAAACTTTATTACGAAACCTATAAAAAATTCGGTGAGAAGGAATTCGTCCAAATACACGAATATTTGAACAACATGAATTTTGCGTACGCAGCTGCGGATATTATTATTTCAAGGGCGGGAGCAGGAACCGTGTCAGAGTTGTGCATTGTAGGAAAGCCAGTGGTTTTTATTCCTTCTCCCAATGTTGCTGAAGATCATCAAACAAAAAATGCACTTGCAATTGCCAATAAGGATGCAGCGATTGTCGTGCACGAAAAAAATATAAAAACGGAATTCAGGGAACAGTTTTTTCCACTTTTGAAAAATGAGAAAAGACAAGAAGAACTGTCGGTAAATATTAAAAAATTGGCGCGTCCCAATGCGACCAAGGAGATTGTGGACGAGATTGAAAAGTTGTTAAAAAAAGGAAATAAAGGGTGAGAAGTTTTGATCAAATAGAAAATATATTTTTCATCGGCATCGGTGGAATTGGAATGAGCGCTCTGGCGAGATATTTTCAATTTCAAGGAAAAAACGTTGCGGGTTATGATAAAACTCCGGCGCCATTGACACAAAAATTAAAAGCGGAAGGAATGGAAGTGGTTTACACAGATTCCATTGCGGTGATTCCTGCTGAATTTTTGGATTTGGAAAAAACATTGATTGTTTACACACCGGCAATTCCTGCAGATCATGAGCAGTATTTGTATTTCAAAAAACTGAATTTTCAAATTTTAAAAAGAGCTGCGGTTCTGGGAATGATCACTAAAAATCATTTCACAATGGCTGTTGCTGGAACACATGGAAAAACGACAACAACCGCAATTTTAGGTCATCTGCTGAAGGAATCTGGTGTAAAAGTGACTGCTTTTTTGGGCGGAATCTGCAAAAATTATGAAAGCAATTTAATTGTTGCAGGAGATGAAGTCATGGTAGTGGAAGCCGATGAATTTGACCGTTCATTTCTGAATCTTTCTCCAAATTTTGCCGCAGTAACTTCAATGGATGCAGATCATTTGGATATTTATGGAGAAAATCAGCAACTTCAGGATTCTTTCAAAGCGTTTGCAGATTTGGTGCCTTCGGAAGGAAAGGTGTTTGTGAAAAATGGATTGAGTTTACAAGGAACAAGCATCGGAATTGAAGATGATGCCGATTTTTCAATTCAAAAAATCAGCATTGAAAACGGCTCTTATTTTTTCAGTTTAAAAACTCCGTCAGAAACCATCGAGAATTTACAATTGAATCTTCCCGGAAGACATAATTTGATGAATGCCGCAACCGCGTTGTCAATGGCAATTACGTATGGAACTCCGATTTCAGAATTGAGAAAGGCGCTCGCTTCGTTCAAAGGAGTGGATAGAAGGTTTAATTATATTATCAAGTCGGATGACTTTGTTTTAATCGACGATTACGCGCATCATCCTGCGGAAATCCACGCGGTACATCAGGCGGTGCGTGAAATGCATCCTGGGAAAAAGATTGCTGCGGTTTTTCAGCCGCATCTATTCAGCAGGACAAGGGATTTTGCAGATGATTTTGCGGAAAGTTTGACAGCTTTTGACGAAGTATTGTTATTGGATATTTATCCAGCGCGGGAACTTCCGATTACCGGGATAAATTCCGAGTTGATATTGGGAAAAATTGGCCATCATAATAAGCAATTGGTCACAAAAGAAAATTTACCTTTGGCAGCCAAAAAAATCGGGGCAGAAGTACTGATAATAATGGGTGCTGGAGATATAAGCGAAGAAGTAGAAAAAGTAAAACAAATTTTTCAGCAATGAAAAAGTACAAAAATCATATCGTTGGTTTTCTGGTTTTTGCCAGTCTTGTTTTCCTTTACGGATTTGCGGGCAAAAGAAATAATGCTCGGAATGTAAACGGAATTTCGATCAGTTTTACGAATGAAGAAAACCTGTATATCACAGAAAATGCGGTTAATAACTTGTTAATACAAAAGGAAGTAGCTGTTGCGAACGTAGGTAAAGATATTTTAGATTTGAATAGGGTGGAAAAAATCCTGGATACGCATGAAATGATCGAAAATGCTGAAGTATATCTTACTGTTGACGGCGAATTAGGCGCCAGAATAACCCAACGTAAACCTTTGGGAAGGATTTTGGCTTCAAACAGTAGTTTTTATGTGGATGCAACAGCAAAAAAAATGCCTTTATCGCCTTTCCATTCCGCCCGCGTTCCAATTGTTTTGGGAGTTGATGAAAAAAACATTGCTGAGGTACATCAGCTGTTGGATTATATAGAAAAAGATGATTTTTTAAAACACCATATTACCGCAATTCAAAGGCAAAAAAACGGTTTTTATAAAATGCAGTTGCGCGAAATGGATTTTGAACTCTTATTTGGCGTAGCAGGACATATTGATTTAAAGTTTAATAATTTCAAGGCTTTTTATCAAAACGGATTAAAGAACAATAAATTGAATCTCTATAAAACAGTGAACCTACAATTTGGAAACCAAGTTGTGGCCACTAAAAAGTAAATTATGGAACAAAGCGATATTGCAGTAGGATTAGACATTGGAACTACCAAAATAGTAGCCATGATAGGCCGAAATAATGAATATGGCAAAATGGAAATTTTGGGTATTGGAAAATCCAAAAGTTTGGGTGTGCACAGAGGTGTGGTGAATAATATTACCCAAACAATCCAGTCAATTCAACAAGCAGTACAGGAAGCGGAAGCAGATTCCGGTTTAAAGATTGAAGATGTGGTTGTAGGAATTGCGGGTCAGCACATAAGAAGCCTTCACCACAGCGATTATATTACTCGTCCCAATGCAGATGAGGTTATTGATGCAGACGATATTGATAAATTGTGCAATCAGGTTCACAAATTGGTTATGCTTCCAGGAGAAGAAATAATTCATGTTTTGCCACAGGAATATAAAGTCGATGGTCAAGCCGAAATCAAAGAACCAATCGGAATGTACGGCGGAAGGTTGGAAGCCAATTTTCATGTTGTCGTAGGTCAGATTTCATCAATTAGAAATGTTGGTAGATGCGTGAAAAGCGCCGGATTGGAACTTTCTGCGGTTACGTTGGAACCCCTGGCTTCTGCGAATGCAGTTTTGAGTCAGGAAGAAAAAGAAGCAGGAGTAGCTTTAATTGATATTGGTGGCGGAACCACTGATCTTGCAATTTTTAAAGATGGAATCATCCGGCATACGGCTGTAATTCCTTTCGGCGGAAATGTGATTACCGAGGATATTAAAGAAGGTTGTTCAATCATTGAAAAACAGGCAGAGCTTCTGAAAGTGAAATTCGGTTCGGCTTGGCCTGGCGAGAATAAAGAAAATGAAATTGTATCTATTCCTGGTTTACGCGGAAGGGATCCGAAGGAAATAACTTTAAAAAATCTTTCTAAAATCATTCATGCAAGAGTCGTGGAGATTATTGACCAAGTTTATTTGGAAATAAAAAATTACGGACACGAAGAACAGAAGAAGAAACTCATTGCTGGGATTGTAATTACCGGTGGCGGAGCTCAATTGAAGCATTTAAAACAATTGGTTGAATACATTACAGGGATGGATACCAGAATTGGTTTTCCGAATGAGCATTTGGCGGGAAATAGCAATACCGAAACTACGAGCCCGATGTATGCCACTGCAGTCGGTCTTGTAATGAAAAGCTTGGAAAATATAAAGAAAAAGCAGCCGGCATGGGTTGAGAGAGAGGCTGAAATGAATGCAGAATCTTCAACAGAAGGAATCCAAGGAGATGAACAAGAAATAACAGAAGAAGTAAAAGAAGCACCCATAAAAAGGGAACGAAAAAGCATATTTGACCGGTGGACGGAAAAATTCAAAGATTTTTTAGATGACCAAGAATAAAATTTTGAACCAGAAAAATACAAATTTATGAGCAACACAGAATTCGAAAACATTTCATTTGATTTGCCCAAAAATCAATCGAACGTTATCAAGGTAATTGGTGTTGGTGGCGGAGGAAGTAACGCAATCAACCACATGTTCCAGCAAGGAATAAAAGGAGTTGATTTTGTGATCTGTAACACAGATTCGCAAGCGTTGGAAAACAGTCCTGTTCCCAATAAAATCCAGTTGGGTGTAAACCTTACGGAAGGATTGGGTGCGGGTGCAAACCCCCAAGTTGGTGAAAAGGCAGCCATTGAGAGTTTTGAAGATATTAAGCGCATGCTTGATACCAACACGAAAATGGTTTTTATCACTGCGGGAATGGGTGGTGGTACCGGAACTGGAGCTGCCCCAGTGATTGCGAAACAAGCAAAGGACATGGACATCCTAACTGTGGGAATTGTGACCATTCCTTTTCAGTTTGAAGGAAAAATGCGAAACGAACAGGCACAAATTGGTGTGGAAAATCTACGTCAACATGTTGATTCGTTGATTGTTATCAATAATAATAAACTCAGGGAAGTTTATGGAAATTTGGGTTTCAAGGCCGGATTTTCAAAAGCTGATGAAGTCTTGGCAACTGCTTCACGAGGAATTGCCGAGGTAATTACGCATCACTACACTCAAAACATTGACTTGCGGGATGCGAAAACGGTACTAAGCAATAGTGGAACTGCAATAATGGGATCTGCGCATGCTTCTGGTTCTAACCGCGCACATGAAGCCATCTCCAAAGCATTGGATTCTCCTTTGTTGAACGATAATAAAATTAAAGGTGCACAAAATGTATTGTTGCTCATCGTGTCTGGTTCTGATGAGATAACAATTGATGAAATTGGAGAAATCAACGATTATATTCAGGAAGAAGCGGGCAATTCAGCCAATATAATTATGGGTGTAGGAGAAGATTCTTCTTTGGAAGAAGGAATTGCCGTCACCATTATTGCGACTGGTTTTAATGTAGAGCAGCAGAACGAAATCGTCAATACTGAAACCAAAAAAATCATTCATACCCTTGAAGATGAACAAAGAGCAGAGCAGACTTTAGTGCCAAAAAAGACCGCCTCCAAATACGTTCCTCCGGTTCAAAAGGAGGAGCCAAAGCAAGAAGATAAAGTGGTTTTTAATCTTGAGGAAGAGCCGGAAATCGATTTTCCAGTTTCGGAAAAAGAGGAGGATGTAAAAGATGAATTAAGTGCGGAGGAAAAGGATTTTTTAGTCGCAAGGGAGATGAAAGTGATTTATGAAGAAGTGAAGGCTCCCGTGATTTCAGAAGATGATTTTGTAATTATAGAAACGAAAAAGGAAATCGAGAATATTGAAGTTCACGATGCAACCGAAATAAAATCCGAGGCATTTGAACAACAGGCAATGTTTACTTTTGACCTTCCCATTAATAACGAGAAGAATTCCGAAGAAATTACAGAAGTTAAAGATGCTCAGGAAAATAAAATTGTTCATAGTCTTTCCGACGATAATGAAATAACATCCCAGAAAAAAGATGAATTCGATAAAGTTGAAGAAGATGGGATGAAAAAATATAGTTTGGATGATTACTTGGATTTTGAAAACAAAGTCAATGATGCCAAACCGTTACAAAAGAAAGCTGAAGAAACGGAAAAACTGGAAATAAAAACCAAAGTTGTAGATAAAACAGCAGAAAAAGCAAAGGTGGAAATGGATGAAAATGTTGATCCTTTTGACAATCCGATTTCTGAAATTTTGGTCAAAAGAGCTGCAGAAAGAAGGGCGAAGATGAAAGAATTTAATTATAAATTCCGTTCAAATATTTCGAGAATTGAGGAAATTGAAAAACAACCCGCATACAAACGGGCAGGAATCGATTTAAATGGAAGCAAGCCCGGTGAAGAGAAATTTTCAAGAACTACTTTAGGAACAGGTGAAAACGACGAACTTCAGTTAAGAAGCAATAATTCTTTTTTGCATGACAATGTAGATTAGCACACAACTTTTTCAAAACTGAAAAAGTGTTTCAGAAGTAATTATAAACCCAAAACAAGAAATATGTTTTGGGTTTATTTTTTTATCTTCGCCATCAAATAAAATCGACGATGAGCTTACAGGAAAAAGTAATGGTTAAACTGAAAGAAGCAATGCGTGCCAAGGATACAACAGCCTTGGAAGCTTTGCGAGCCATTAAAAGTGGAATTCTTTTAGCACAAACAGAAACCGGTTCAAAAGAAGAAATTTCTGAAGACCAAGAAATGAAATTGTTGCAAAAACTTGTGAAGCAAAGAAAAGATAGTGCTGCAATATACCAGAGTCAGGGCAGGGAAGATTTAGCGCAACCCGAACTCGATCAGGCGGCGGTAATTGAAGCTTTTTTACCTGCTCAAATGAGTGAGGAAGAAATTGAGAAAGTTGTCACTGAAATCATTGAAAAAGAAGGCGCAACAGGATTACAGGATATGGGCAAGATTATGGGATTGGCATCCAAAGAGTTGGCGGGAAAAGCCGATGGCAAAACAATTTCTACAATTGTAAGAAGCAAATTATCCTAAAAAAGGGTATAAAATTTAGAAATTAATACTTGGGCTTCAATTTAAATTTTATGTAAATTGCACCCACTTTAAAAGGCTCCGTGGCGCAACTGAATAGCGCATCAGATTTCGGCTCTGAGGGTTGGGGGTTTGAATCCCTCCGGGGTCACAAATGAATGAAAACTGCAAGCGAGGGCTTGCAGTTTTTTTATTTTCCGCAAGGCGGAAAGCCAAAGCTTTCCAGATCGCAGTCGGGAAATAAAAAAACCAGCTTTGCAAAAGCTACAGTTTTACATTCTCGGCACGGAGCCCAATGGGAAAAGCGAAGCTAATCCTGTTTTTGTGAAAGCCAAAGCTTTCCAGGCCGCAGTCGGGAAATAAAAAAACCAGCTTTGCAAAAGCTGCAGTTTTGCATTCTCGGCATGGAGCCCAATGGGAACAGCGAAGCTAATCCTGTTTTTCGATGGATTTCTTTTCACTGCGCTTCATTTTTTTACTTCCAAAAAAATAAGAATATCTTTGAAGGTTTAAATCGTAAGACGATCAAAAGATGCCCGAAAAAATTTCCAAAAAAGAAGAACTTGAAGAACGGATAAAAGAATTGACCTGTCTTTATGAGGTGTCTTCTATTTTGCGAAACCATCCGCAGAACAATAAAAAGACACTGAAAGCAATTGGTGGGATTCTTAAAAAAGCTTGGCGATTTCCGGAAAAGGCATCGGTAGAAATTGTTTTGGAGGATTACCATTTCCGTACCGGTGAATTAAGTGATAAAACCGTATTTCAAGAGGCAGAAATCTGTGCTTTTAATGAAATTAAAGGTTTTATAAAGGTGCATTATCCGTTTCCGGAATTTAATGAAGATTATTTTCTTTTTGAAGAATTGAAGCTTTTGAACAAGGTAGCGGAAGAAATAGCTGTTTTCTATGAAAGAAAAATTCAGAAGGAAAATGAAGAAATTTTAAAGCGGACGGCACAAAGGAACGACCGACTTTCAATATTGGGGGAAATTACCGCCGGAATCGCTCACGAGCTGAATACGCCTCTGGGAAATATTTTGGGTTTTGCCGAATTGATTAAAAATAAGACCGAAGATGAACAAATAAAAAATGATACTTCAAAAATTATTAGAGCGGCCATTTTTTCTAGGGAGGTTGTGAAAAAATTAATGTTTTTTGCTTGTGAGATGCCACAACAAATGGAAAAAATAAAAATATATCCCGTCATTGAACAAGCGTTATCCTTGTTAAAACCAAACTTTCAGAAGGCACAAGTTGAATATATTTTAAATGTGGAAGATCCCGAATTAAAAGCGAGATTGGATTCCATACAATTGACTCAAGTAATTTTTAATCTTATTATAAATGCGTTATATTTCTCTCCAGTTGAATCAAAAATTATAGTGGATGTATTCCACCAAGAGGAAAATTTGATCATTGAGATTGCAGATGAAGGACCCGGGATCAAAGAAGATGAACGGAGCAGAATTTTCGAACCTTTTTTCACCACAAAACCTATTGGAGAAGGTTCTGGTCTGGGTTTAAGTGTTGTTCACGGAATCATAAAGAGTCATCGAGGGCAAATTCATACCTTTGACAATAATCCGAAAGGAACGATTTTTCAAATCAAAATTCCTATTAAATAAAAACAAATGGCTCTAAACAGGGAAAATATTTTGGTAGTTGATGATGATTACGACATGTTGGAAGTTTTACAACGTAATTTATCAAATCAGGATTTTCATACCTATAGAGCAACCTCTGTTTCCGAAGCAATGGGAATTCTGAAATCTTCTCATATTGATTTGCTTATAACCGATTTGCAAATGCCAGGGATCAATGGAATAGAATTGGTGAAATATGCAGATGAACATTTTCCAAACATTCCAAAATTGGTCATTACCGGTTTTCCTTCGGTAAACGGTGCGGTAGATGCCGTGAAATCCGGGGCATTGGAATACCTTATCAAACCTTTTACCAAAGAAGAATTGGAAAAATCCGTTGAAAAAGCGCTCAATTCGCGGACGAATACTTCTTCCGAAAAAAGTAAAATAAATCTAAAAACCAACCATTACGCGGGCATGATTGGGTCTTCAGAACAATTTGAGGATCTTATAGATATTATTGAGCGGGTGAAAAACAACAGGGCCACAATATTAATACAGGGCGAAAGTGGAACTGGTAAGGAATTGGTTGCGCGTGCAATCCACTATAAAGGTGCCTTTGCTGCAAATCCTTTTATTGCTGTTAATTGTGGGGCCATACCTGAAAACCTACTCGAATCGGAATTATTTGGTTATGTAAAAGGTTCTTTTACGGGTGCTGGTGAAACGAGGAAAGGTTTTTTTCAATCTGCCGAGGGCGGTACCATTTTTCTTGATGAAATTGGTTCGGCGCCTATGAACGTGCAAACAAGTCTGTTACGTGTGCTACAGGAGAAGGAAGTAAGAATGGTTGGCGCACAGAAGGCGGAGAAAATTCATCTTCGGGTAATAGCTGCGACCAATAATGATCTTTATCAAATGGTTGAAAAGGGCACTTTTCGAAAGGATTTGTATTACCGACTTAATGTAGTGAACATAAATACGATTCCGCTTCGTGAAAGAAAAAAGGATGTTCCCTTGCTTATTGATCATTTTATCAAAAAATATGGTTTGGAGTACAGTAAACCACACATTAAGGTTTCTGACAAAGCACTTGATATATTGGTAAGGTATTCTTGGCCGGGCAATATCCGTGAATTGGAAAATGTACTGCAGCGGGCGATCATCATGAGTGAGTACGTTATTGAAGTGCAGCATTTGGCGGAACATTTAAAATACCCAAAACCATTGGCAACTGCCAGCAATGCACTTTCGTCCTTAAAGGAAGTTGAAAAGGCGCACATTTTAAAAGTTTTAGCTGCGGTTGATAATAATAAAACAAAGGCTGCAGAAATTTTACAAATTGATAGAAAAACACTTCGAGACAAGATAAAATAGGCGTTGTTGCTGATCTAAAACTATCCAGCTGAGTAATAATTACCCATCGAAAATTTTTTTTCGAAAAAAAATTACTTCACTAATCCATTTATGACAAAGGCTTTGTATAATTTTGCAAGGTTTAATTAACTCTAAGGCATGTGATTTGCTTTCTTGTGAGCGTAAGAAGGTAAATTATAGATATGATTCTGGCCAAGGAACCGTTAATGAAGACAGAAAGTTCAGAACCGAACGAGACATTTCTAAAGTTGCCGATCGAAATGCTTAAAAGCCTATGCTTTAATTGCGAAAATCGGAAACATTGTGTTTTTAAGGAAGAACGAAAAATTTATTGCGAACTATTTGAATAAAATTTAAAATGATTACAGCAAAAAAAGAAAAGCTTGGGATGTACGACACCGTACTGAAGCAATTTAATCACACAGCAGATGTGATGGATTTAAATCCTAATATCAGAAAAATATTAGGGATTACCAACAATGAAATTATTGTGCATTTTCCGGTAAAGATGGATAATGGAAACGTTGAAATCTTCACAGGTTATAGAGTTCAGCATAATAATGCATTGGGACCTTACAAAGGTGGTTTACGATACCACCCAACCGTAGATGTTGATGCTGCAAAAGCGTTGGCAATGTGGATGACGTGGAAAACCTCTTTAGCGGGATTGCCTTATGGTGGAGCGAAAGGAGGAATCCAGATCGATCCTAGAAATTATAGTTTATCGGAATTGGAAAGAATTACAAGACGATTTACTTATGCTTTGGGAGATAATATTGGACCAGAGCACGATATTCCTGCGCCGGATGTTAATACCAACGCTCAAACCATGGCTTGGATCGCAGATACTTATATGTCTACGAAGGCACCTTCGGAAAGATCACAAAATCAACATGTTGTTACAGGAAAACCTGTTGGATCTGGAGGTTTGGAAGGTAGAGATAGAGCTACTGGATTTGGAGTTTACCTTAATATAAAATTGTATCATGAATCATTGGGAGAAACTTTGGAAGGTAAAACTTTCATAGTCCAAGGATTTGGAAATGTTGGGTATTGGGCTTCAAAATTTATGGTTGAAGATGGTGCAAAACTAATTGCGGTTCAAGATGCGCATGCAACGCTTTACAACTCAGAAGGAATTTCAGTAGAAGATTTATTTGAGCACTCAAAACCACGTAAAGGTTCAATTCAAGGATATGAAGGTGCTAAAGAAATGGCCCCGGCAGAATTCTTCGGATTGAAATGTGATGTTCTGATTCCAGCTGCATTGGGGAATCAAATTACCGCAGAGAATGCTTTGGATATTAAGGCTCCCTTAATTGCTGAGGGTGCAAATGGACCAACAGATGCTGAAGGAGAAAAAGTATTATTGAAAAGAGGTATTGTTGTTATTCCAGATATTTTGTGTAATTCTGGTGGAGTTATAGGAAGTTATTTCGAATGGTTACAGAACAGGAACGGTGAGCTTTGGGAACTTGATGAGGTAATGGTAAAACTCGAAAAGAAATTAACCCAAGTTTTCCGTAATGTGGAAAAAGAGGTTAATAGTAGAAAAACCGATTGGAGAACAGCTGCTTACATAATTGCTGTTTCAAGAATCGAAATCGCTTATAAGCAAAGGGGGATATTTCCATAATTGAGCACTTTTTTACATTTTGTTGCTCAAAACGGCTATATAACCTTTAACTAATCCCACATAAAGTGGGATTAGTTTCATTTAAAAGATGAGGTTTTAGATACTTTGAACATTAATGAGTCTTTAGAATTTCAGTTTTTTTAATACTAAAAAGTTATGAAATACGGTGAAATTATCATTGAGAAAAAAGAGTGTGATCTGTTGAAAGAAATTATTTCGATGGCACACTATCATAAGGATCCTACCTATAGAGGATCTATTGAAAAACTCAATCGGGAATTGAAGAACGCAAAGATTGTTGGTCAAAACGAAATGCCTGACGATGTTATACGATTTAATTCAATTGCAAACATTGAAATGCCCGAAAGCATAAATAAAAGCTATCAAGTGGTCATTCCTGAAAAGAGCGATTTATCTAAAGGTAAAATTTCCGTTCTTGCTCCGTTAGGTCTTGCACTTTTTGGATATGCAAAAGGAGATGAACTCGATTGGCAGTTTCCAACCGGTGTTAAAACGATAAAAATACTGGATGTTGTTCAAGAAAGTAAATCAAAAACTGAAGAGGTATGATAGAAAATATTCACGATCATTACACAGATGAAGAGATTCTAAAACTTCAGATTGAGCCTGACAGTTTGAGATGGAAGGAAATGTTGGAATTTAACGATACTGAGATTGATTTCCTCCAGTCCTTATTGTTTTATAATCTAACTGAAAAAGTGAATCCTGATATGAAAAACAATCAACGTTTACTTAAAAAATTGGATTCTATAAAAGAGGCAAACGAAACGCAATTAAATCAGTTGCTCAATTTCCGGAAAGATCTTTATAAGTTTAGGGAATGTGATGAAGTAGCGTGTGAAAATAAATACCTGAAAGATTTTTATACTTTAAAACAAGTCCTTACACAGCATTTTAGGGATTTTCGAGATCTAAAAAAAATGATTTTCATCTTTTTTGGTAAAGGATTCGAAAATAAGTTTGAACAAAAAACCTATTTTATTTAATTAAAATGTTCTCTCAGTTTTATCATTTAAAAAATAAGATAATCTTCCTGAATTATATGGGCACAACGGGTGTGTCCATATCTTTTATGGCAGATTGTAAACAATAAAATACATTTTTATTCCCGTTTCTTACACTGCCAATCATCATTTTTTATTTTAAAAATAATTAAGTCATGGCAAATACAAAGAAACCGAAGCAGTCAAAACAAGATTTAAAAACCAAAAAACAGGAAAAAATCTTGCGAAAAGAAGAGGAAAAAAAGAATAAAAAAAGAAAATCCCGAGTCGGTTAAATGAAGTTAACTTTAAAAAGGTCTGCAATTTTGCAGACCTTTTTTAATTATCAATACCAATTCCAATTTTATACGAGCTTCAATTGGTTAATTATTTGTTGAAGAGAATCTTTGGCATCCCCAAAAAGCAGCGAGCAATTGTTTAAATCGAATAAATCGTTTTTTACGCCTGCATAACCTTTGCTCATTCCCCTTTTCATTACTACCACTTGTTGACTCTTATAAGCTTTGATAATCGGCATACCGTAAACTGGACTATCTTCATCATTTTCTGCGGCCGGGTTCACAACATCGTTCGCTCCAATTACCAAAACCATATCATATAAATCCATATGATCATTAACTTCATCCATTTCTTTCAGAACGGCATAATCAATATTTGCTTCCGCGAGTAGTACATTCATATGTCCGGGCATTCTACCGGCTACAGGATGAATAATATAATGTACCTCTGTATCCCTTCTTTCAAGCAATTGTTGTAATTGTGAACAAATATGCTGTGCTTGTGCCACCGCTAATCCGTAACCTGGTATTATGGCTACCCTCTTTGCATATGAAAGTTGCATTGCGGTTTCCGAAGTGCTGATTGTCTTTATAATTTGCTCCGATTCTGAAACGCTGTTTTTTCCCTTTTTAAAAGTTCCCGCCAAAACCTTGAGAAGTGAACGATTCATTGCTTTACACATTAATACAGTAAGCAACAAACCTGCAGCTCCAACAAAGATTCCTCCTGCGATCATCACTTTATTGACATAAACGAACCCTGCAAACGCGGTGGCCACTCCCGTTATTGAATTGAGAAGTGAAATAACCACCGGCATGTCCGCGCCTCCAATTGGTAGTACAAAAAGAATTCCGTATATCAATGAAATTCCACCCATCAGGTACAATAACGTAGAAAATTCTATCGGTAAAAAATCGAGGAAATAGAGGATAGGCAGCAAAAGTATCAAACCCAATATGCTTCTTCCCGTGTACACCAAAGATTTTGTTCTGATATCTTTTATTTTACCTGCCAATTTTCCATAAGCCAAAATACTTCCCGTAAAAGCAATTGCACCCGTAAGAAGTCCTATAACCAAAACAATTTTTAAAACAATTCCCGTGGAAATATCTAAAGAACTACCTTCTACCAAGCCTAAAATCAAGGCGCAACCACCTCCTGTAGCGTTGAAAAAAGAAATCAATTGTGGCATTTTGGTCATTTCCACTTTATCGGAAATATTTTTGCCCAGCAATGTTCCTGCTAAAATAGCTGTTCCTGTGATTATCAGATTAATGGTTGGTACATTCTCATAAAAAGCAGTGAATATGGTGACCAATACGGCTAATATCATACCGATAGCGGCGATTGTATTTCCCTTTGCAGCATTTTTTGGGGAACTCATAAATTTGAGTCCGATGAGAAACGAAAAAGTAGAGATTAAATATCCCAATCCTATAAGTGAAGTCATCTATTTGCTGGTTTTAGTTTTGAACATTTTAAGCATTCTTCCAGTAGTAAAGAATCCACCGGAAATATTTAATGCTCCCAAAAACACTGCAATTCCTCCCAAGGTCAGATTCAAATAATCCGTGGGTTCAATATTGAACATTAAAATGATTGCACCCACCATAATTACCCCGCTGATAGCATTTGCTCCAGACATGAGCGGGGTGTGTAAAATGGCCGGCACATTGGAAATGACTTCAATTCCAATAAAGATGCTGAATATTAAAAAATAAATATTTTCGAGATTTGTAGAAATAAATTCCATAGTTATGTTGTTTCTAATTTTGATTCAAATGAGGGATGAACAATGTTGCCTTTTTCCAATACTTTACATCCTTTCAGCAACGGACTGTTTTCAAGATCGTTTTTGAGTAAATGGCTTAAAAAAGAAAAATAATTGTTGGACAATAATTGAGAAGCGGATTCCGGTAATTCCCGAGATAAATGTGAATTACCGTATATCTTAATACCGTTGTAATCAATGAGTTCACCATTCACCGTCAATTCGCAATTTCCGCCTTGCTCGGCTGCCAAATCTATGATAACAGACCCGCTTTTCATGTTATCCACTGCACTCTTTTCTATTAAAAGCGGCGCTTTTTTCCCAGGAATGTTTGCGGTACCAATTACAATTGACGCCAATGAAATATGATGATTGATCAGTTCCTTTTGTTTTTTCAGGTATTCCGGACTTTGAACAACCGCATAACCACCCGCATTTTCCGATTCTTTGTAACCTGGAACTTCAATGAATTTTGCTCCAAGACTTCTAATGTCTTCACCTGCAGATGAGCGTACATCAAAAGCTTCTACTACTGCTCCTAATCTCTTAGCGGTTGCAATAGCTTGCAGGCCGGCAACACCTGCTCCAATTACCAATACCTTTGCTGGTCTTAAAGTTCCTGCAGCTGTGGTGAACATGGGCATGGATCCACCAAATAATTCTGCGGCTTTTATTACGGCTTTATAACCCGATAAGGAACCCATAGATGAAAGAACATCCATGCTTTGAGCTGTCGTTGAACGAGGAAGAAGATCCAGACTGAAAATGTCAGCTTTGTTTTGGGTATATTTCTCTAAACGATTAGGGTAATAAAGCAGATTAAAAATTCCAACAAAACACAAGCCTTCCTTTATTTTTTGTCCGTGATAATTGTGATGGATTGTACATATTATATCACTTGAAAGCAGAATTTCGGTTTGATCGTCTGAAATAGCTCCTGCTTCTACATATGCTTCATCAGAAATCCCGATTTTTTCTCCTAATCCAGATTCAAATTTTACCTCGACTTCTAATTCATTGGTGAGGCGCTTGACTTCCGAAGGTAGCAAACACACCCGTTTTTCTTGATTTGGTTCTTTTAAAATTCCTAATGTTTTCATTGATTGGCGGTTCGGTTTGGTTTAAAAGGTTACTAAAAAGTAAAAATGGGGTTTTAATGCCAATTTTTATACCTAAAAAAACAAATATTATATTGCGTAATGGTAAAGTATTGAGAGTCAGATGTAATCGTGTTTTATTTTTAAATTTAAGAACCAAATTTATAGGGAAAAATTCCACTATGGGGAAATATGTTCCGCCTCTACCTTTGGTTTTTAATCGTTGAAAATTCTATGCTTAAAAATAACTTCGGAATGAAATTAATTTTGAAGTTCGTTCTGAATTGCTGCGATGGTTTCTTTATTGTCAACGCCCAATCCTTCTTGTTGGTGAACAAGAACTCCTTCGTCGTTAAAAACACTTATGATGTTTGAATGTGAAAAATCAATGGGGGAGATACGTTTGTATTTGACTGCTAAAACCGCGGCGAATTCCATCGTGTTTTCTTTGGTGCTCCTCAAAAATAACCAATGGTTGTCTTCCATTTCATTTTCTTGTGCGAATTTTTTCAAACGTTCGGGAGTATCGGTTTCAGGATCGATACTGACAAAAATAAACTTGAGTTTATCGCGATTTTTTTCGGAAATCTGTTTTTCAATGTTCCGCATATCAGCGGTCAGTCGAGGGCATGCCGCTTTACAGGAGGTATAAATCATGACCATGACCAACACCTTTCCTTTTAGATCTGCCATTTCAATTTGTTCCCCATCCTGTGTAGACCAAGTAGATGGAAGGTTAAAAATTGAGAGGTCATGAATTTCTTCTTCGGAATTTACTGTTGAAGGCTCATTGAATTCCGAAGATTCGTCGGTTTTTTTACAACTGATCAGAAAAGCTACACATAAAAGGCCCCATAAAATATTCTTTGCTGATTTTTTCATTTTTCAAAAAGTGGTTTTAAATATCTTGCACGCATCGAAAGCCGAGATTTTTAATTGTAAACTTTCCCTCCAAGCTACTGCGGAAAGCGTATCTCATAAATGCGGCATAATTCATCAAATCCGAAGTAGTAAAAGTACCTGCATCACAATACAAATTATTGTCTTTGGAATTTGCCGAAACCATAACCGAATTAAAATCGTAGGTCCATTCCCATACCATTCCAAATAAATCATAGACGCCCCAGTAATTTTTCGTTCCGTTTCCAACTATGTTTTTATAGGTTGAAGGAGTTTCATACCAACTCAATATTGTTTTGTTATAGGCTTCATTTTGGCGTGCATCTTTTACTTCGGCATTGGACATTGCAACATATTCCCATTCATTTACCGTTGGCAGTCTTTTCCCCATACATTCGCAGTAACTTTTTGCCGCGAACCATGAAACATTGGTCACGGGACTGTTGGGGAATCTATTTTTTCCGAAGTTTTCATCTTTCTCCCAATATTCCAAATAATCTTCATCTGAAAAAATTCCTTTGACTTCTGATTTTTTCCACTGCGGATTCGATTTTACAAACTTCAAAAAATCGGCGTTGGTCACCGGATAAACGTCCATTTTAAAATTGGTTACATCTACTTCTGAAGAAGTTCCGTATAATGGGAGAAATTTTCCTCCTTTTATTACTACCATGGAATCGGTTTGGCAATAAACTTTCAGACTGAAAATCACTGACAATAAAAAATACGTAATCGGCTTCATTTTTTTAACGGTTTTCCCGTACCATTTGAGTTGTTACTTCGGTTTTGTTATTTCCCCAATTATTGTAAATATAGGTAAGAACGCTGGCAATTTCTTCATCCGATAAATTCTGGGGAGGCATAATGCCATTATAAGTTTGACCGTTTACCGTAATTTCTCCTCTCAATCCGTGTTTAACCGTCTTTATTGCGCGTTTTGCGTCGGCATTCAAGAAATCTGCGCTGGCAAGTGGTGGAAAAGCATTTGGAACACCTGCTCCAGTTGCTTGGTGACATGCCAAGCAGCGTTGCGTATATATTTTTTCCCCTTGAGCCATTTTTTCAGATTTGGAAAGTTCTATTATAGGTTCGCTAGGCATACCGGAATCATCGGTTCCTTCGGCGCTGGTTCCAGGGTTGTAATCATTTTCTGCTATTTTTCCTCCGAAAACATTGTTGTTTGATGGGCCTTCAACTTCCAATATTCCCAATGTTCCTTTATTGAAAGCTCTAAAAAGTGCGTGATCAACCAAAATATATTCACCAGGTACCTCAACCTTCATTTCCACAATAGCGGCACCTCCAGCGGGAATTATGGTAGTTCCTACGTTTTCGTTTATCATGTCGCCACCTTCTAAATAAACTTTATCGAATATTTCTCCAATTACGTGAAAAGAGGAAATCATGTTTGGACCGCCATTTCCAACATACAACCTTACCGTTTCCCCAACTTCCGCAGTAATTGCGCCTTCACCGGTCAATGCACCGACCTTGCCATTAAAAACGACATACTCGGGTTCCTCATCGATGGCTTTTTGAATATCAAAATTTTGTAATCCAGGTTCATTGGTTTCTCCTTCGGTATAAAAATCACCCTGCATAATATAGTATTCTTTGTCAACTGGTGGAAGTCCGCCAGCAGGTTCTACCAGTATAAGTCCATACATGCCGTTGGCAACGTGCATTGCCACAGGAGCAGTTGCACAATGGTAAACATAAAGACCGGGGTTTAGAGCTTTAAAGGTGAAAACAGCTTCCTTTCCTGGAGCAACAAAGGATGCTTCGGCGCCACCACCTGGGCCATTTACCGCATGTAAATCTATATTGTGAGGAAGTTTGCTGTCTGGATGGTTTTTTAAATGGAATTCTATTTCGTCCCCTACACGTGTTCTTATGAAACTACCGGGCACGGTACCGTCAAATGTCCAATATAAATAAGTAACACCATTGCTCATTTCCATTTCCTTTTCAATTACCTCCATATTGATGACCAATTTTTTAGGAGGTCTATTCCCAACAGGTTTTGGGACGAAAGGAGGCGGAGTCAATTCGGCTATACCAGAATCACGGACTTCCATTTCCTCAGCGTTCACTTTTTTCTTTTCTGCATCTTCACAGGATAAAAGAAGAATAGGTAGAAGAAAAAATATTGTAATGAATTTAATGACAGGGTTTAGTGTATTGTTCAATTCCATAGTAACATTTTTTTGGTTGGCGGTTCCACTTTATTATTCTGAATGTCTTGGCTGGTCAAGTTAACAAAGAATTGAGAGATACAAAAGCTAGAAGACGGATTGACAAATTATTAACACGCTATAACCAGATTTTTATAGCCAAAAAATTGGGAAAAATTTGAAAAAATATTGATGGATTTAATGTAGAAGTTAAAGAAGTTGGCAAGCGTGGTTAAATGTTTTATAAATGATAGGTTAGGGGAGCTAAACTGCTTGTTTTCATGGTACTAATGGTCATATATTTATATGAAGAAAAAAATTATTACTAACCTAAAAATTAATTGTTATGAGTAATCAAGAAAGAAACCAAGAGCAAAGGAATCAAGAGCAAAGAAACCAAGAACAAAGGAATCAGGAGCAAAGGAATGATGAGCAAAGAAACCAGGAACAAAGAAACAAGAACAGAAGAGAGGAAGAGTAAATTTGTTTTTTGGAAGATTGGTGAAGCCTCTGGTCAATGATCAGGGGCTTTTTTGTTGATCGGCCATAAAATAAAAGTGTTTATCTTTCATAGGTTTACAACTAATAATGTAATTTTGTCATTTTGTATTTTATGAAAACGGTATAAATGTCAAAAAGCAAATTACTAAATCACCTTACTTTCTGTCTACTGGTGATTGCTATTTTTGTTTTGATTTTCGATTTGGGTTTTAATAAGAACCTTTACATCAGACAAATTCTTTTCTGGTTTTACCATATAAGTCTTGGAATTTCCTTTTTGAGCATTCTTTTCAGGTATTTTTCCTCCTCCTACAGTCCGAAGCTTTCTGTGAAGATTTTTGATCTATTTCTATTGATAGTGATCGTGATTGATGTAGTGGTGAATAATTTTTTCTTGTATTCGCCCAGTTATGTCATTCATCCTCTTATCTACATCACTTTTTTTGTTCTTTTTCTGAGGGAATTATCGGACTTGAACATCATTTTTAAACGAAGTTATTTCAATCCGGCCCAGTTGTTCATCATCAGTTTTTTGGTTCTTATTTTGCTGGGAACAGGTTTGTTGATGCTTCCAAAAGCAACTCATGAAGGAATTGCATTTATCGATGCCCTTTTTACCGCAACAAGTGCCGTTTGTGTTACAGGACTAGTTGTTGTGGACACCGGTAGCTATTTTACCGGATTTGGTCATACTATAATTCTGATTTTAGTGCAGTTTGGTGGGATTGGAATCATGACCTTCACGACCTATTTCAGTTACTTTTTTCGTGGTGGCACATCATATGAAAATCATTTGATGTTAAAGGATATAGTAAGTGCGGACAAATTAAGTGATGTCTTCGGAATGTTGAAAAAAATCATATTTTTTACCGTGGGAATTGAGTTGATCGGCGCTATTTTCATTTTCTTTAATCTGGATCAATCGGTTTTTGATTCTGGTAGTGACCAAGTTTTTTTCGCGGTCTTTCATGCGATTTCCGGTTTTTGTAATGCTGGATTTTCAACATTAAAACATGGGCTTGTAGAAGTAGGTTTTCGTTTTAATTACCCACTTCAATTGATTCTGATGTTTCTGTTTGTCTTGGGAGGAATTGGTTTTCCAATATTATTTAATGCCAGTACGTACCTCAAGCACCAGATTTTCCATAAATGGATTCCGCAACGAAAGAAAAAGACAGTGGTCCACAAACCTTGGATCATCAATGTGAATACGCGAATTGTATTGACCACAACCTTGATTCTTTTGGTCGGTGGAACTTTCTTGTTTTATATTTTTGAATATAATAATACGTTGGCACCACATAGCGGTTATGGTAAGATTGTTGCAGCGGTTTTTGGAGCGGCATCTCCGCGAACGGCTGGTTTTAATACGGTTCCTATTGAGGTTTTGAATTTGCATACGATTATGATTGTTATTTTTTTGATGTGGATCGGTGCTTCTCCAGGTTCTACGGGAGGTGGAATAAAAACAAGTACAATCGCCTTGGCCACCTTAAACTTTTTTAGTTTGGCAAGAGGAAAAGACCGGGTTGAGGTTTACAAAAGGGAAATTTCACATAATTCAATTCGGAGGGCTTTTGCCATCATTTCACTTTCATTGATTGTTACTGGTACGTCCACTTTTCTGTTGATTACTTTTGAGGACAATGATAATTTAATTGCCTTGGCATTTGAAGCATTTTCCGCATATAGTACAACCGGATTAAGTATGGGTGTCACGCCAGAATTAAGTTCGATCGGGAAATTAATAATTACTATCACCATGTTTATTGGAAGGGTGAGCATGATAAATTTCTTGGTTGCATTGTTACGTACTGTTGACAACCAAAGCTATCACTATCCTACAGAATCAGTTTTAATAAATTAAAGATATTTGCCATGAAATTTATAATCATCGGATTGGGGAATTTTGGTTCTAAAATCGCAGAAATACTAACGGGAATGGGAAACGAAGTCATTGGGGTTGACAGAAGTTTGGACAAAGCCGAATCTTTAAAGGAAAAAATTTCCCATACCATTGCATTGGATAGCACGGATCCTGTAGCGGTCAGTAACTTACCAATAAAGGATACCGATATTGTAATGATTTGTATTGGGGAAGACGAAGGAGCTAATTTAATGGCCACGGCCCTTATTAAACAACATCATCCCAAACGGTTGATAAGTCGAGCGGTCAATGCTTTGCACGAAACCATTCTCGAATCAATGGGTATAGAGGAAATTGTTCATCCCGAAGAGGAAGCCGCTATTAGGTGGGCAAAAAAATTAAGCATTAAAGGGGTTATAGAATCGTATGAATTAACCGAAGACTATAATATTGTTGAGGTAAAAGTTCCTCCGAAATATATCGGAAAAACTTTGGGAGAAATTAATCTTCGTGCAAAATATAATCTTTTGGTCCTCACCACCATTCAGGTCACGGAAGAGCAAAATGTTTTAGGGAAAATGCACAATATCAACAAAATTCGAGGTGTGGCATCTGCTGACACGGTTCTTCATGCGGATGACCTTTTGGTTCTCTATGGAAATATTTACGATATCCGACGGATTTTAAAAGATTCCTGATTAAATTCCGAAGGGATAAGTTTCTGGTGTTTTGAATTCATCGGGTGAAACATGCAACGGATGCAATGCACGTGTTTTTTCAAAATGTAAAAAAGCGTCATAACGGTCGCATATCCTTGAAGGAACATAATTGCCCTTTTCCCAATTTGGATCGTAAACTACTCCAATGGCTCGATGACCTATTGTCGAATTACAGAAAACCGAATCAGGTTTTTCATTTTCAAAAATCAATAGTTTGTTTTCAGCCGATTCTTGGTGCAGCGTGTATTCAAAACTTCCCGTAATTGCCTCGGGAACACGCATTGTTTGCATTTCCGATCCCCACTGATCACCTGCAATTACGCTACCTTCGTAAGATCCAAAGCCGACCAAAAACACGCCATCTTCGTGAAATTCTTCCCTGATCAGTTGTCCAATGTTATGAAGTCCGTGGGAAAGCATATCGGTTGCACGTGCATCGCCAATGTGTGTATTATGTGCCCAAACAATAACTTTAGAATCTGGACCGTGATGCTTTTTTATCACCTTTAAAGCATCAACCATATGAGAATCCCGAATATTCCAGGTTTCATCTCCAAAGGAAGCCATTGCCCGATAATATTTCTCCGCATTTTTCATTACCATGGAATTTATTTCGGCGTTCAAACCAGCTTCCCGATCTCCTTTATATGTGGGAACTTTTTTTCTGACTTCTTGTAATAAAGAAATTACCTCTTCTTTACAAGAATAATCGCCACGAACGGAAGCATAAGAATCACGTGCTTTGTAAGGTTCAAAACAATCAATGGCTTTTTTTGCGTGTCTTGCGGTTTCGGGATCTTCTTTTTCTAAAAAGTTGATGATCGCGTCCATGGAATCCCAAAGGCTGTAAAGATCCAAACCGTAAAACCCGACTTGTTTTTCGTGTTCTAAATTTTCATTGTGTTGCCGTAACCATTGGGCAAAAGCCGCAATTTCCCAATTCGCCCACATCCACGTTGGCCATCTTTTAAATGATTTTAAAACATCAACGCTGTTTTTTTTAGAATTTGAAAAATTCTTGATCCATTGGTTTATTTTGAAACAGTCGGGCCAGTCTCCTTCAACGCAAATAAAATCAAATCCTTTTTCCGTAATCAACCTTTTGGAAATTTCAGCACGCCACGTGTAATATTCATGTGTGCCATGGGAAGCTTCACCTAATAATACATATTTTGAAGTTCCAATTTGTTCCAATAGCGCATCTAAACTATTTTTATTTTGAAGTTGGTGTTTTTTAAACCTCATTTTTTGTATATTTAAACCCTTGACCTACTTAAAGTTATAAAAATCAGAAGCTTTTTCTATTTCAATAGGAAAAAAATAACGTTCCTTAACAAGTAATTAGCTAAACCCAGATTCTGCTGTTAATTGTTGTATAAAAACCTTTTCCTACAGAGAAAGAAGACATAATTTTATTTCGAATTCAGTTGGAATTATAACATAAAAAAGTAGAGAAAAATGACATCATATTTGCACAAAGCACAGATTCCAGAAGCGTTAAGATCAATGATTAAAGAAGCAATATTGGAGTGTAAAAATTCAAACGAAATACCCGACGGCCTAAAACAGGTGATCATGCATAATTTCAATGCAAAATATGTTCATCTAGACTGCGAGGGGTCTTCGTTGGAAATAGGGGTCGAAAAACCGGACGCCCTTTCTCTTTACCCAAAGTTGGTGACATATACATATTCATTGGATAAAACAGATTGGCTAAAGGAATCAATCAAGGAAAATGATAATGATTTGGAATTTTACGCAAAAATCATAGCCAGAAACAATGGCATGGGCGCAAATACGGAAGTTATTTTATATTGATGATTTTATATGGGTAGGAAGTATAAAATTTACTTCCGGAAAATTGCCAATTCCTTTAAATTAGGAGTTGGCAATTTTTTTTAAATCCTTTATTGTTTCGAGCTGATTTTTTGCCCCAAAAACATAACTTCCAGCAACCAAGACATCGGCGCCGGCCTCTACAAGTGCAGCGGCATTTTTATCTGTCACACCACCATCAATTTCAATAAGTGTCGAAGCATTTTTGGCGAGGATGATTTCTTTTAACCGCCTCACTTTGTCATAAGTGTTTTCAATAAAACTTTGTCCGCCAAAGCCGGGATTAACGCTCATTAAACAAACAAGGTCAATATCATTGATCACATCTTTTAGCAGATCAACATTGGTATGCGGATTTAAAGCTACTCCCGCTTTCATTCCCTCGGCTTTTATTGCTTGTAAGGAACGATGTAAATGTGTAGAGGCTTCATAATGAACAGTCAAAATATCGGCTCCCAACTTCGCGAAATCTTTAATGTATCTGTCTGCTTCGACGATCATTAGATGAACGTCAATGGTTTTCTTTGCATGTTTCGAAATTGCTTGCAGAACAGGCATTCCGAAGGAAATATTTGGAACGAAAACACCGTCCATAATATCAACATGAAACCAATCGGCTTCGCTTTTATTTACCATTTCGATGTCGCGTTGTAAATTGGCGAAATCGGCTGCCAAAATAGAGGGGGCAATTATTTTTGAACTCATTTTGTTGTTGTGTTTGCGCAAAAATACAAACTTAAAATGAACCGTGATCTGCTTCAGAAATCTAAATCTGTTTTACACGATCAAAGCAAATCTTTAAAATGATCTTTTAGCGCCTTTTTTGCGGCATTAAATCCACACATGCCATGAACACCTCCGCCGGGTGGAGTAGAAGAGGAGCAAATGTAAACCCGTTCATCGGGAGTAGAATAAGGTGAAATTCTGGCAATCGGCCTCGTGAATAATTGCGTAATGTCCTGTTTCCCGCCGTTAATGTCACCTCCAATAAGATTCGGATTAAAATTTTGTAAATCGTCGGTATTCATTTTTGATCTTGCAAGAATACATTCCTTGAATCCGGGTGCCGCCCTTTCAATTTGATTTTCTATCAAATCAGAAAAATCACTGGTGCTTCCGTTGGGAACGTGACAATAAGCCCACGCAGTATGGTTTCCTTCAGGCGCACGCGAGGCATCAAAACGTGAGTGCTGCGTAACAAGCACATAAGGTGTGTTGGTGATGTTCTTATGAAGATTTCCCTTTTCTGAATTGATAATTTCTTCGGAAGTGAAACCTAAATGCACCGTACCCGCTTTTTGGCATTTTTCATTTTTAAAAGGAATAGGTTTATTTAGCGCCCAATCCATTTTGAAAACTCCTGAGCCGTAGTTGTAATTCTCCATTCGTTTTCTGTATAAAGAACTAAATTGGGTGCCTTCAATTTGAAGCAATTGCTTCGGAGTTAAGTCGAATAAATATGCTTTGGCTTTTGGAAGCTGCTCGATGCTTGTGATTTTTTCATTCAAAAAAACTTCGCCGCCCAAGGATTTGTAGTATTTAAGTAGTGAATTTGTGAAGTTGATTGCACCACCTTCTGGAAACGGCCAACCGAATTTATGCGCCACAGAAGTCAGAACCAAACCGAAAGAAGCAGAAATGATACTCGTCATCGGTAAAGTGGAATGCGCTGCGGATCCATAGAAAAAGGCTTTTGTTTTTTCATTTTTAAAAAAGTGATTTGCCAATAATTTTGCTGAAGGAATTGCTTTTAAACCAAATTTCATCAAATCAATCGGATACTTTGGAATACGTAAAGGACCGAGTAAACTGTTTTCCAAACGGCTCCAATTTTCGACAATAGGAGCAAATAAATTTTTATAAGCTTCTTCATCCGTATCCAATTCTTGAGCGGTTTGATTCAAGTCCTGATAACAGGCCAGCGCAGATCCGTCTTCAAAAGGATGCGCATAGGGAATTTCGGGATAAATCCATTTTAAGCCATAATCTTGTAGTGGTAATGTCCTTAAAAAAGGGGAAGCAATTCCCATGGGTAAAATGGCCGCTCCTACATCGTGTTTAAATCCTGGAAGTGTGAGTTCTTCGGTTTTGGTAGCGCCGCCGGGAGCTGATTTTTGCTCAAAAATTGCAGTTTTCAATCCTTTTTGCTGTAAAAAGATTGCTGCTGCAATTCCGTTGGGCCCGCTCCCTACAATTATGGAATCATATTTTCCAGCCATTAGGGTAATTTTTCAAGATCAAGTGAATCTAAATATTCCCTGAAGGTGATACTTCCAAATGGTTCTGCAATCATGTCATTGGTAGTCACAAACTTGAAATAATCGAGTTTGTTGTAAATATCTTCACTAAAAATTTTCTGGAGTTCTACCCCAAAATCGGCAAAAACCTCTGGAACTTTGACCACTTTACCCCCAATTTTTTCTTCTACCATTTTGGCCATTTCAAGTCGCGTATGAATTTTTGGTCCGCCAACTTCTATCATCTCGGGTCCTTCATCTAAAAAGCTTACCACTGCTTTCGCCAAATCTTTATGATGAATACTATTTGTTCTTGCATGGCCGTCGCCAACAATGGGAATGACTTTTCTTTTCGCCAAAATCGCCAAATCATTTAAACCCGAAAAGAAACCAACAGGCCTAATAATTGTATATTCAATGCCCGATTCTCTCAGGGCGTCTTCAAACATTTTATGGGCTTGTGCAATCGTATAACCGGTGTCGGCACCTTTTATTGAGACGTAAATAAACCGCTTTACACCATTTTTAATGGCATCATCCAAAATATTTTTGTTTGCAAGAAAATCAGATTCAAAAAAAGATTCTTCCGTCGGTGTGAAAAGACTCACGCTTTTGCCCAAAGCCGAAATGACAGTCGAAATTCCAGATGTTGCACCATCGATTTCATTTTTTGCTGCGTCCCCCACAAAAACATCTCCTGTTAATTGGTCCAGCTCAATATTGTCTTTGGCAGAACGCGTAAGGGCACGCATTGGAAGGTTTTTTTGATGCAGTTGTTTTATGATTTCCATTCCCAACGCACCAGTCGCTCCGGCAATTAATATTTTTCCTGTATGCTGCATTTTTCAAATTTTAAAAACCAGTTTATAAGTTACTTAAAAATGAAAAATGTTTGGTTGATTTGTAAGGGATTAACAAGAATTTATAGGAATAAATACAATAGTATCGGAGAATTAAAAATCTGTTTCTGAAATCTCTATTTTATAATTTTTGTTGATGCATTTGAGTTTTTCAAAATCATAAACTTCTTCAATTTGTCCGGTCTTGATGTCTGCTTTCCAAGCACGATTGATTTTTTCCGCAACCAAACCATCTGTTTTCTCAATAACCGCAATCATTTCTTCCCCGTATTTATTTTCAAGTTCACAGCAACCGGAAATAATAATTTCGTTCGGTTTTAAATTGGGAATGTGTAAAGTATCCAATATTTTACGTTCATATCCGTCAAGATTCTCAATTAATGGCTCATTTTCATCAATAGAAAATTGACTGAAAAGGATAATATTGTCATTTGTTTTTTTGATTTGTAAAAGTGAAAACTGTGGATGGATGTTCTCTGCGTAAATAAGTGTGTCAGCTATTTTTTCGTAATCCTTAAAAACCTCAAAATCTGAATATTTTAAATAAGGAACGTTCAAAATATTTTCATTGAAAGAAGTTTCCGGATTTTCCAATGAAACATTGGGAGACTGATACTCATTGGTTTTGCATCCCAGAATCAAGATAGAAATCAATAGAAAGAATATGTATTTTTTCATCTTTTTGGAGGTTTGATTCCGAATATTAAAGATACCGAAATTTTGGAAGCCTATAAAATTTTCGCAAGTATAAAATCGTAAATCCTTGAACAGTTATTTAAGTAGCAAAAGGGGAAATTTTCGAAACCGAAAAAGGGAATTTTAGAGATAAAAATCAATAATCACAATTAAAAGCAGCCAAAAAATTGGAAGCGCTTCGACAAAAAATGAAGCATAATACTTCGGCTGGTTCAACGTACTTCGGAAAAGCAAGTAGGTGGCAAGTACCGATGTCAATAAATAAGCAATGACAAATTTTGGTTGCCAAGGTTGAATAAATTCCAACGCAACCGAAACAAGCAACAAAGCGAATCCGATTTTTTTGGTTTTTGAAATTCCGAATTCCTGTGGAATTGTTTGCAATTGCGTATCATCATATTTCAAATCCCTGATTTCAAAAGGCAAAGTGATAACAAGCACAAATAGTAATCTTTGGAAAAATTCGATGAACATATTTGTAGAAACAGCATTTTCGGCATTAAAAAAAGGAATTACGACTGTTGTGCCGGCCCAAACTACGGCAATCACAAAAATTTTAAATCGGCTTAAGCTGCGCAGATTTTTATGTTTCGGAAAAATTGGCAACGCGTAAAAAAGCGTCAGTAATCCGAAGAAACCTGAAACGCATAAAGTTTCAAATGAAATCTGGAAACTGAAATAGATAAAAAATCCGAAGCAAAAAAATGAAAATATCTGAATCAATTTCAGCGATTTTGCCAAACTTTTATGATGCAATTTCGCCACTCCCGCATATTTCACGAAGTTGTAGCCTGTAATACTTCCGAAGAAAATAAAAAAGAGAAGATTGTAATCTATAGCAATATTAAATTTCGCAGTGCTAATCAAAAAAAGCGAAGCCACCGCAAGAGACACATGAATACTGCTGTTTATGTAAAATGCGAAAAGGTTTTCGAGAAATTTCACTTTTCAAAAATAAGAAAAAGGGCAATAGGAATTTTTTAATTGTTCAATCTGTTTAAGATGATTTTTAATGTGTAAAATGATCTAATTTTCAAGCTGAAAAAGCAAAAAAATCTGGATAAAAATGTACTTTTGCGACTCAAAATTCACACATATTTTAATGAGAACAGATTCTTTTGCATTACGTCATATAGGTCCCAAAGAAAACGACATTAAAGAGATGTTGGAAACCGTTGGGGTTGATTCCATGGAACAATTGATTTACGAAACAATTCCCGATGATATTCGGTTAAAGGAAGATTTAGATCTGCCCGAGGCTATGAGTGAGCAGGAATATTTGGGTCACATCAATGCGCTTTCGTATCAGAATAAAATGTTTAAAACTTACATCGGACTTGGTTATCATCAATCCATCGTTCCAGCTGTGATTCAGCGTAATATTTTGGAAAATCCGGGTTGGTACACTGCGTACACGCCATATCAGGCCGAAATTGCACAAGGACGTTTGGAAGCACTTTTGAATTTCCAAACAATGGTAGCCGATTTAACTGGTCTGCCATTGGCAAATGCTTCGCTTTTGGACGAATCAACTGCGGCAGCGGAAGCAATGTCACTGATGTATGAAGTCCGTGAACGCGAACAAAAGAAAAATAATTCGGTTAAATTTTTTGTTTCTGAAGAAGTCCTGCCCCAAACCTTGGATTTGTTAAAAACACGGGCAATTCCACTGGGCATTGAATTGGTTATCGGAAATCACGAGGATTTTGATTTTTCTTCGGAATTTTTTGGTGCTTTCATACAATATCCAGGAAAATTCGGACAGGTTTATGATTACGCAGCATTCGTTTCCAAAGCAAAAGATGCGGGAATAAAAACGGGTGTCGGTGCCGATATTTTAAGTCTTGTAAAATTAAAAGCGCCGGGCGAAATTGGTGTGGACGTTGTTGTTGGAACTACGCAAAGATTTGGAATTCCATTAGGTTACGGCGGACCCCATGCGGCATATTTTGCTACACGCGAAGAATACAAGAGAAGTATTCCAGGAAGAATTATTGGCGTTACGAAAGACATGAACGGCAATCGTGCTTTGCGTATGGCATTGCAAACACGTGAACAACATATAAAAAGGGACAAAGCAACTTCAAATATTTGTACAGCTCAAGTTTTACTTGCTGTAATGGCAGGGATGTATGCGGTTTATCACGGACCGAACGGATTGAAATATATTGCGGATAAAGTACACAACTCGGCTGCGGGACTTGCGGCAGCATTGAAGAAAATGGGCTTTGCACAGCAAAATTCCGCTTTCTTTGATACAATTTTGATAAAGGCAAATGCCGAAAAAATAAAAGCAACTGCGGAAGCTAAAGAAGTGAATTTCTATTACCCAGATGCGGAAACTGTTTCGATTTCAATTAACGAAGCCACGACGATAAACGATTTAAACATTATTATTTCGATTTTTGCCGAGGCGGAAGGAAAGGAGGTTTCCACTATTTCTGAATTGAAAAATTTGGAGATTCTTCCCAATTCGGTTCAAAGGAATTCTGAATTTTTGACCCATGAAGTTTTCAATTCTTACCATTCTGAAACAGAATTGATGCGTTACATTAAAAAATTGGAGCGTAAAGATCTTTCTTTGACACATGCCATGATTCCGTTGGGATCTTGTACCATGAAATTGAATGCGGCGGCGGAAATGATTCCGTTAAGTAATCCGCAGTGGGGAAATATACATCCTTTTGTTCCGGTTGAGCAGGCCGAGGGATATCAAACGGTTTTAAAATCCCTTGAAGATCAATTAACTACAATCACCGGTTTTTCAGGAACTTCACTTCAGCCAAATTCTGGTGCACAAGGTGAATATGCCGGATTAATGGTGATCCGTGCATATCACGAAAGTAGAGGGGAAGCGCATAGAAATATTTGCTTGATACCTTCTTCTGCCCACGGAACAAATCCTGCTTCCGCGGTAATGGCGGGAATGAAGGTCGTGGTAACAAAATCGACCGATACGGGAAATATAGATGTTGATGATTTGCGTGAAAAAGCAATCAAACACAAAGATAATTTGGCTGCTTTAATGGTTACATACCCGTCCACACACGGAGTTTACGAATCTGCCATTAGGGAAATCACGAAAATAATTCACGATAACGGCGGACAAGTTTACATGGATGGAGCCAATATGAACGCACAAGTTGGTTTGACAAATCCGGGTGCAATTGGTGCAGACGTTTGCCATTTGAATTTGCATAAAACTTTCGCGATTCCCCATGGTGGTGGCGGACCAGGAGTTGGACCTATTTGTGTTGCAAAACAATTGGTGCCATTTCTTCCAGGAAATCCACTAATAAAAACGGGTGGTGAGAATGCGATTTCTGCAATTTCTGCGGCGCCTTGGGGATCTTCATTGGTTTGTTTGATTTCTTACGGATACATAAAAATGCTCGGTAAAAACGGATTGAGGAAATCGACCGAATTTGCAATTTTGAATGCGAATTACATCAAAAACCGAATCGACGAACATTATAAAACTTTATATTCCGGGGAACGCGGGCGTGCGGCACACGAAATGATTGTGGATTGTAGGCCCTTTAAAGCCAAAGGAATCGAAGTCACCGATATCGCAAAAAGATTGCTTGATTATGGTTTTCATGCACCAACTGTTTCATTTCCGGTGGCTGGGACACTTATGATTGAACCAACGGAAAGTGAAAGTAAAGCCGAATTGGATAAATTCTGTGACGCGCTAATTTCGATTAGAAAAGAAATTGATGAAGCTTCACAAGAAAACCCAAACAACGTTTTGAAAAATGCGCCGCATACAATGACGATGCTGACTTCAGACAATTGGGATTTTCCATATTCGAGAAAACAAGCTGCATTTCCTTTGGATTATATCGAAGAAAATAAATTTTGGCCAACTGTGAGAAGAGTCGATGATGCTTATGGAGACAGGAATTTGATTTGTACCTGTGCTCCAATTGAAGATTATATGGAAGCGTAGTCTAAATTGTTTTTAATGATGCCAATCATATTCCATTATAATTTTTCCGTCTAATATTGTACTTTAGAAAAATATAACTGCATCAAAGAAAAACAAATGAAGGTTAAAATAACAGGAGTTGGAAGTTATATTCCCACAATAGTAGAAGGGAACAAGAACTTCCATGAACATGTTTTTTTAAACCCAGACGGCACTGCAATCAATCAACCCAATGAGGTAATCATTGAAAAATTCAAAGATATAACGGGAATTCACGAAAGACGTTATCTTTCTCCCGAATTCAATACATCTGATATGGCTTTTTTTGCTGGAAAAAAAGCCATTGAAGATGCCAAACTCAATCCTGAAGAACTGGATTATATTATTGTCGCTCAAAATTTGGGCGACGTTTGTTATAACAGTTCCCAGAGTGACACGGTACCCAGTATTGCCACTCGGGTGAAAAATAAACTACAAATAGAAAATCCCAAGTGTGTTGCTTATGATGTGCTTTTTGGTTGCCCTGGTTGGATAGAAGGGGTCATTCAGGCCAACGCATTTATAAAAAGTGGAATTGCAAAAAAATGTTTGGTGATTGGTGCCGAAGCGCTTTCCCGGGTTGTTGATCCCCATGATCGGGATTCTATGATCTACGCAGATGGTGCTGGAGCGACGGTCTTGGAAGCTTCTGAAGGAGATGCAGGAATTATAAACCACAACAGTGCGACTTACGCAATGAATGAGGCAAATTTTCTGTTTATGGGCGATTCTTATAATACTGAAAATAAATCTCCCGCCAAGTATTTGAAAATGTACGGTAGAAAGATTTATGAATTTGCTTTAAATCATGTACCAGGCGCCATGAAAGAATGTTTGGATGAAACCGGAATTTCTATCAAAGAAGTAAAAAAGATCCTGATTCACCAAGCGAACGAAAAAATGGATGAAGCCATCATTAAAAAATTCTACAAACTTTATGATGAGCCTGTGCCTGAAAATATCATGCCCATGAGCATTCATTTTTTAGGAAATAGCAGTGTGGCAACCGTACCGACACTTTTGGATTTAATAAAAAAAGATAAGGTAGAAAATCAAGAAATAAACGAAGGCGATGTGGTTATTTTGGCCAGTGTGGGTGCAGGAATGAATGTGAATGCAATTGTTTATCGGTTTTAGATGTACGAAAAAACATTTCCCAAAAAACGCTTTCAGCAAACGCTGGATTTTTTAAAAGAACAGGTTCCGCTTTCCGCTACAATTTTGGACTTGGGAGTGGAAAATCCTTTTTCCGAAATAATGAAAACGGAAGGATATAACGTAGTGAACACTTCAGGGGAGGATCTTGATTTGGATACATCCAGCGTTGAAGAAACTTCTGCTGAGGTCGTTACCGCTTTTGAAATCTTCGAACATTTATTGAATCCTTTTTCAGTTTTAAAAAATATCAAAGCTGATAAACTCGTTGCTTCGGTTCCTTTGAAATTATGGTTTTCTCCTGCTTATAAAAGCAAAACAGATCCGTGGGATCGACATTATCACGAATTTGAAGACTGGCAATTCGATTGGTTGTTGGAAAAAACAGGTTGGAAAATCGTTAAAACCGAAAAATGGACGCATCCAGTAAACAAAATAGGTTTACGTCCCTTCCTCCGACTTTTTACTCCGCGATACTATATTGTTTACGCGGAACGGGTTGGGATATAAAGTGAATATCCCGAGTTGGCAGAAATGGTAGAAAAGCAAGTCTTATAAATATAATCAATGAAAAAAGCATTCGCAGTACTTTTTATATCAGCAATCTTAACCAGTTGTGGTATATTAAATGGAAATAACCCAATGACAGCATTCATTGTTAAAAATACTTCTGAAAAACCAATAAATTTTTCAGCCAGTGTTTTGAAACATTCTCAAATTATGGGTCCTCAAATAATAGATAATTCATTTACAGTAAAGCCAAAAGATAGTATAATTGTTAGACAAACCTACTTTAAGCGAGATGGAGAAAATCCTCAAAATTGGTTTCAAGAATTTAAAATTTTTCCAGTTGATGGAATTGAACTGAATGACCCAAAAAAAGCAGAAAATTGGGTAAAGTCTTCAAAAGACAATATTCCAATATATACGTTTACAATTAATAAATAATAGTTATGAGATATTTGATTTTCCTGTTATTAATGACCAGCAATATTTTTGCACAAGAATCAGAATTATTAGAACGCTTAGTTGCACTTGATAATAATGGCTTGACCTTTTATAATATGGATGGTTATAACATAACCAGTCAGACATTCAATGATTCTTTTACAGAAAAAAATCTGAAAAAAGTTTATAGAAAATATTCCGTAAAAAAGGAAAGTAAAACTAAAGACGAAAAATTACCTTTCAATAACTATTATGTGACCAATGATGAAAAAATCACTGAAAAATTGGTTCAGAACAATTCATTTTACTTTGTTGAAAACCCCGAGAACAACAGGATTACAGTTATTCACTTCAGCGCAATTAATAAAAGAGACAAGGATTTTGAACGAACCATTCTAATTCCAATAATTAAAAAAACAATACCACGGGAAAACTATGTCTCAACGACAATTGACAGTATTAATTTTGCTGGTAGGAAAATCAAATTGGGAAACAACTGTTACTGGACACATATAAATGCGGTTCAATGTCCATATTATGGAGAAATGAATTGGTCAGTCCACAAAGATTTGGAAGATGCAAAAAATACAGTTGAGCAACAGTTTGAAATAACAAAATCAAGAAAAAACGGGAAAGTAATTTCAGAAGAAATTGTTGAGATAATATTTGAAGGCACAGAGACGGAAGCAAAAAAGGTTATTTATGATTTTACAGGAATGACTTCTGTATTGGCAAGTATGTCTGAGGGAAAAACATTGACCATTTTCTATGTAGCTGCGAAAGTCAGGAATAATTATGTTAGTTGCGTTTTGAGCTTTTGGAATAATGACGCAATAACCGAAAATGGACTTGCGCCATTGTTGGAAGAAGTAATGCAACTGAAAAAATAATCAATGTAAAACTCACTTTATCAGCTATAGGCCGAAATGAATAGAGATAAAAAACCGTTATTTAGAAAAGTCAACACGCGAGCAAGAGGAGTTCGACACAATTTTGGTGGTGATTTTAAAAGTTCAAGAAACAAAAAACGGGAAACAATTGAACAAACAAAAGGGTCGATGCACGGTAAAAATGAAAGAGGACTTGATTACACGCCTCTTTTCAGGTTTCTTTTGTCCAAAATTGGAAGTGATTGGAATGAAGTGTTCAGCGAAGCAAAATCACGTTTGGATAAGACGGAACCAATTTTTTGGGTGGTAGCACTTAATGAAGAAGATAAAAAAGATTATATACGAGTAGGAGAATCTTCCTATTTGACAGGAATGTATGTCGATAATGACAGTAAATTACAACTAACAAATCCTGAATTAAAAGCAAAAGACCTGACGCCATTCTGTGATTGTTGTACGCACACATTGAATGGAAAAGTATTCGGAACTGAATAATATCATAGACAAATAATTGCTTCCTTGGTAATTGAAGTTTTTGATCTTTATCAGATAAATTACAGAAAACCGTAAATTTGTCCAAAGCATCAATTTGAAAATATACATTGTCATTCCAGCGCATAACGAAGAAGCTTTGTTAGCCCAAACGCTTCAATCGCTGGCAAATCAAACTTTGCTTCCCGAAAAAGTCGTGTTGGTGGATGATCATTCGACCGATAAAACTGCTGCAATTGCTTGGGAATTTGCTTCGAAAAACAATATTTTTTCAGTTGTAAAAACGAACTCTTCCGAAGCGCATTTGCCCGGTAGCAAAGTCATAAACGCTTTTTATCGCGGTTTCGAAACTCTGGATGATTCCTTTGATTTGTTGTGTAAGTTTGATGCCGATTTAATTTTCCCCGATAATTATTTGGAAGAAATTGCACTCGCTTTTCAGCAAAACCCCGAACTGGGAATGGCTGGCGGATTTTGCTACATTCAAAAAAATGGCGAGTTTATATTAGAAAACCTGACGAACAAAGATCACATCCGTGGCGCTTTGAAAACCTACCGAAAAGAATGTTTTTTTCAAATCGGAAAAATCAAACCGGCGATGGGATGGGATACTTTGGATGAACTTTTAGCGCAATTTCATGGTTGGGAGATCAAGACTCTTGAAAATCTAAAGGTCAAGCATTTAAAACCAACAGGGGCGACCTACAATAAAGCGGCTAGATATAAACAAGGAGAAGCTTTTTACAGAATGCGATATGGTTTTCGCCTGACTTTCATTGCTTCTCTAAAATTGGCACTTCGGAAGAAAAACATAGCATTGACCAAAGATTATCTTGTTGGATTTTATAAAGCCAAAAAAGAGAATCTTTCTTTTCTGGTTTCAGAAAAAGAAGGTGAATTCATTCGAAACCTTCGCTGGAAAAATATTCGAAAAAAAATTTTTTAGTTTCCTTTATTTTTATTTAGCCAAAACCATGATTAACGGATTTCCTGTTGATCCGCTGGGAAAAGAAATTCCCAATAACGCAGCAATTGTAGGCGCAATATCTGTGATTTCCGTTCTTTCAAAACTGCTTCCTCTGTTGATGCCATTGCCGTAGAAAATTAAAGGGACATGGGTATCATAGTTAAATCCGCTGCCATGTGTGGAGCCGGTTTTGGAATATGAAATGGTTGAAGGTTCCAATTCTATGATTAAATCGCCGCTTCGTTTCTGATGAAATCCATTTTGAATGGCATTCGAAATTCCTTTTGTGAAGGATCCACTCGTCATTTGACTTCGCGTGAAAACTTTGTTGACATGGGGAAACTGCAGGGCAAAACGAGCAGTCATTTTTTCCAAATTCTCTATGTCGATTTTGGCCTCGGCGATTTTTTCATAATCGAAAAAAACCTGATTGTTGGAAATCTCTTCTATCAAATCGGAACTTCCAAACGAATCCATGATTTTTTCATTTAAAAATTCTTGGAATTCCGAAAAACTAAACAATCCCGCAGGAATTTTCAAAGATTTCAAATAAGCGGGAACATGAACACCTGCATGATCTGCGGTAAGAAAAATCGTGTAATTTCCTTTACCAACTCTTTTATCGAGTTCCTTCAACAATCGCGCAATATCTTTATCCAAACGCAAATAAGTATCTTCTACTTCTTTTGAATTGACGCCAAAATTGTGACCTACATAATCTGTACTTGAAAAACTTAATGTCAGAAAATCGGTAAACTCATCTTGACCCAATGCTTCTCCATCAATTGCAGCCAATGCGAAATCCAATGTCAGACTATTTCCGTAAGGCACCGCTTTTAAAATATCAAAACCGTTATTCTGATTTTTTAAACTGTTCAAGTCATAAGGGAAAGTGGCGAATTCTTTACCATCAAATCCGCCTTCGTATAAATTTTTATCTTCGCCGCTTTCAACATAACTTGCAATATCATATAACGTATTCCATTCTTTCAAATAACTTTTGGCTATTCCTGATTTGTTGAATTGTTTTACCCAATTCGGTAGATTTTGTAAATAATGTGTGCTGCTAATAAATTTTCCTTCATCTTTTCCGTGGAACCAATAAGCGGCATTGGCTGTATGTCCCGCGGGCAAAATGGCGCCTCTGTCTTTTAATGCTACACCAATTGTTTTCCCACGCATTTGTGTGTGCAACCGATTTTCATCGGCAATGGATGTGGTCAGCATGCGGTGCGGTGACATTTTTCCTGCGGATGAAGAAGTGCCTACCGGCGCAACATTTTCATCCCCGGCACAATAAACTTCATCTTCTTCATTTCGGCTGTACCAGTAGTTGCCAATGATACCGTGAACTTCTGGTGTGGCTCCCGTAAAAACCGAAGCGTGACCAGGACCGGTATAAGTTGGGACGTAATTGAAATGATTGTTTTTTAAATTATATCCTTCGTTGATCAATTTTTTAAAACCATTTTCCGAATATTTATCCCAAAACCGGGTGAGATAATCATACCGCATTTGATCGACAACAATACCAATAACAAGCTTCGGTTTGTTTTCCGCGGCGGGGTTGTTCTCAATTTTGGTTTGTGCATTTATAGAGATAAAAAAGAAAGTGGCAAAGAATAAAAAACGATATTTCATTTTAGAAAGATTTTGCTCAAAATTACGATTTTTTATAAAGTGAAAGAAAGCTTAATAAGCCAAATATCATTCAACTTTTTGTTATTTTAGCCTAACAAAAAAGTTTAAATGAAGTACCTTCAATCTATTGGAGAATACATTTTAATGCTGAAGCAGGTCTTTGGACGAATGACAAAAGGTTCGGTTTTAAGAGGCCTGATTCTCAAGGAAATTGATGATCATATTATTGGCTCTCTTGGAATTGTAGCTTTTATTTCATTTTTCATTGGGGGAGTAGTCGCGATTCAAACCGCACTCAATATGGACAACCCGCTGGTTCCAAAAACGCTTATTGGATATGCAGCAAGACAATCGGTTATTTTAGAATTTGCACCTACTTTTATTTCCATTATCATGGCGGGTAAAGTAGGTTCCTCAATTACTTCCAGCCTAGGAAGTATGCGTGTTACCGAACAGATTGACGCTTTGGAGGTGATGGGAATCAATTCTGTTAATTACCTGATTTTTCCGAAAATAATAGCACTTTCATTTTATCCGTTTGTTATTGTTATTTCCATGTTCCTAGGGATTTTGGGAGGTTATGCCGCTGGGGTTTTCGGCGGATTTGTTTCTTCAGACCAATATATTGCTGGTTTACAGGGTGATTTTAATAGTTTCCATTTGGTTTACGCTTTTATTAAAACATTTTTGTTTGCCTTTATTTTGGCCACAGTTCCGTCTTATCATGGTTACCATATGAAAGGTGGTGCACTGGAAGTTGGAAAAGCCAGTACAAAAGCTTTCGTTTGGACCAGTGTAATTATAATTATCACAAATTACGTGGTAACACAAACACTTTTAAGTGCATGATAGTAGTAAACGATATACACAAAAGTTTTGGTGAGGAAGAAATCTTAAAAGGAATCAGCACCAAATTTGACAAGGGGAAAACGAACTTAATCATTGGTCAATCAGGTGCGGGTAAAACGGTGTTTCTCAAATGTCTCCTCGGGCTTTTTACACCTGAAGAGGGTTCAATTTTATATGACGGCCAAAATTATTCGGATTTTTCAGTTGAAGAAAAACGGGAGTTAAGAAAGCAAATGGGAATGGTTTTTCAAGGAGGAGCACTTTTTGATTCTATGACTGTTGAAGAAAACGTGATGTTTCCTTTGCGGATGTTCACAAAAGAGCGAAAAAGTAAATTATTGGAACGTGTTAAGGAGGTATTGCAAAGGGTGAATTTGGAAGGTGCCGAAAAAAAATTCCCGTCAGAAATTAGTGGAGGTATGCAAAAAAGGGTGGCAATTGCCAGAGGAATTGTGAATCGGCCGAAATATTTGTTCTGTGACGAGCCTAATTCAGGTTTAGACCCTAAAACTGCGACTGTTATTGATCAGCTAATTCAGGAAATTACGCAGGAATATGACATTACCACTATTATTAATACGCATGATATGAATTCGGTTCTGGAAATAGGAGAAAAAATCATTTTCTTACGAAAAGGTGTATTGGAATGGTCAGGAACCAAGGACGAAATTCCGAATTCCGATAATGAATATTTAACTGATTACGTTTATTCTTCAAACCTTTTTCAGAAAGTCCGCATGGCCCAAAAACAGGGTTTATAGAAATCTTGATTTCATTGAAATCCCTATCCATTAAGAGACCACCAGTGCTCTTTTTCTATATCAATCCTGCCCGTCTTAATAAAGCTTCCGGTTGCGGTTCTTTTCCGCGGAAACGTTTGTAAAGTATCATCGGATGTTCGGTTCCACCTTTTGAAAGGATATTATCTTTAAAATTTTGGGCTGTTTCCTTGTCGAAAATTCCTTTTTCCTGAAAATATTCGAAGGTGTCGGCGTCCATGACCTCCGCCCATTTATAGGAATAATATCCTGCTGAATATCCGCCTTGAAAAATATGCGAGAATGAAGTGCTCATGCAATTCACGCTCACATCGGGAAACAGCTGTGTTGGTTCAAAGGCTTTGGTTTCGTGTACTTTTACATCTTCAATTCCGCTAGGATCGATACCATGCCAGCTTAAATCCAATATACCAAAACTCAGCTGCCTTACCGTCTGCATTCCTTCATGAAAAATAGCCGATTTTTTAATTTTTTCGATCAGTTCCATCGGAATGATTTCTCCTGTTTTGTAATGTTTGGCAAAAAGTTCCAGTGCTTCTTTTTCGTAGCACCAGTTTTCCAAAACCTGACTTGGGAGTTCTACAAAATCCCAATAAACGCTGGTTCCGCTCAAGCTTGGGTACGTTGTATTCGCCAACATTCCGTGCAGGGCGTGACCAAATTCGTGGAAAAGTGTTGTTACTTCGTTAAATGTAAGCAATGAAGGTTCATCCTCGGTGGGTTTGGTGAAATTACAAACGATGGAAATATGCGGACGCTCATTTTGCCCGTTTTTTCTGAACTGAGATTTGTACACAGTCATCCACGCGCCGTCTCGTTTTCCAGGTCTCGGATGGAAGTCGGCGTAAAAAAGCGCGATATCATTTCCTGCGGAATCGGTTACATTATAAGTTTTTACATCTGGATGGTATTTTTCAACATCAGAAATCTCTTCAAAATGTAGATCGTACAACTTATTGGCCACCATAAAAACGCCATCAATTACGTTTTTCAATTCGAAATAAGGTTTTAACTGCTCGTCGTCCAGGTCAAAAAGTTTTTGTTTTAGTTTTTCGGCATAATAAGCCGAGTCCCATTTTTGAAGTTGTTCAATTCCGTCAAGCTCATGTGCGAATTTTTGCAATTCAGAAAATTCATGGTCGGCTGCAGGTTTTGCTTTGGATAGAAGTTCGTCAAGAAAAGCATTCACCGTTTCGGGCGATTTTGCCATTCGCTCTTCCAATACAAATTCAGCATGAGTTGCGTAACCCAATAAATTGGCGCGCTTGTGGCGAAGTTTTGCAATTTCCAACACATTTTGTCGGTTGTCGTTTTCGTCATTGTGAAAAGCCCGCGCACCGAAAGCGATGGCCAATTCTTTTCGCAATTCCCTATTATCGGCATATTTCATGAAAGGAATGTAGCTGGGGTGATCTAAAGTGATGATCCAACCTTCCTTGTTCTTTTCTTTTGCAATAGCTCTTGCTGCATCTTTTGCACCTTTCGGCAAACCAGACAAACCCGTTTCGTTAGTAATGTGAAGTTCATATTTATTGGTTTCCGCAAGTACATTTTCGCCGAATTTTAAACTTAGGGAAGACAATTTTTTGTCGATTTCCCGGAGTTGTTTTTTTTCATCTTCGGAAAGATTTGCGCCATTTCGGGAAAACGCTTTGTATCTTTTGTCGAGTAATGTTTTTTGTTCTGTGTTGAGGTTTAAACTTTCTCTTTGCTGATAAACATTTTTTACTTTTTGAAAAAGTTGTTCGTTAAGAATGATGTCATTGCTGAATTCCGACAAAACGGGGGAAATTTCCTGAGCGATACGCTGGATTTCCTCATTGGTTTCAGCCGAATTCAAATTGAAAAAAATACTGGAAATGCGATCCAGTTTCTCACCCGAAAATTCCAAAGCTTCAATGGTATTTTCGAAAGTTGGTGCTTCATTTGAATTCACGATTTCATCAATTTCTGCTCTTGCCATTTCAATAGCTTTTTCAAAAGCAGGTTTGAAATCGGAATTTTTTATTTTGGAAAATGGAGCCGTTTTGAACGACTGCAATAATGGATTCTCGGTAGTCATAATTTAATTCTTTATCAAAGCTGATAAAGATACGAAGCTCAATTTTTTTAACAGGAATTTGTTCCTGAAAATGAAGTTAAAAGTTTCTGTGAAGTTCTAAACTTCGCAGAGCGGGGCAATCTTGATTTCCTTGATTGTTATTGCTTTGCGTTAGGGATTGAAGTGGAAATCCTTTTTGAGACGCAGGAACAAAAAGATTGTAGCGTAAAGCCCGACCCTGAAGCTTTAGCAATAGGGGAACGCCCAATTTAAAAACTGAAAAAGTGAATTCCCTTTCTAAAACTCGAACTCTTTAATGGCTTGGGTAGGCGCAATAATATTGTAGTCCTCCCAAATTTTCGGATCGTATTTTTCGATGATTTCTATTGGCACCTTTCCGCTTTCTTCAAAATGATCAAAATCTTGCTGCGAAATTTTTTCAGTATCAACAAATAGAATCTCATTATCTGTGACCTCAATATTCTCGGCCAAGATTTCGAACTTTAATTTGAAACCTTTTTTTCTGTCTGGATGGTTTTCCTTTAATACAAAAGAGCGGTTGAAATAGGTATATTTCCTACTATGGGTTTTAATGAATTTTGGTATGTATTTGTTTTGCTCGCTCTTTTGAAAAATAATGGTTCCTGATTTTTCATCTTCATAAAATTTGAATCCGAGTAGGAATTTGAGGTTGACATTTTGGGAAGTTTCTCCTTCCATCAATTGGTAATTCATTTTTAAAATAGCAAAAGACTCGGCAGAAATGTAGAGTTCTCCTTGGTAATCAGCCGATCCTCGGTCTGGATTAAAGGAAATTACATAAACCATTTCACCATTAAATTCGGTTATGTCTTCAATTTTATATGCGTATTTTTTTATTTCGTTTATAAATTCAAAATTGGATTCTGTGCTAAGTTTGTTGCTCGCCAAAATTCTTTCATATCCCTTTCTCATGTCGTCCGGTTCAACAAGAAACTCATTTTTTTCATTCTTATCCTGACTCAAATCCAGAGAATCGTCAATGGGAATGATTCCTGTTCTTATTTTGAATGTATGCGGACTTTGCAATTTTTCAATAATTAAATTGAAAATATTTTCCTGAAATTTTTCTACGGAATTTTCCTTTTCGGTATTGATCAGTCGAGTGTATTTTTGAAGATTTACCTTTACGGAATCATCCTTTCCCATACCAACTTCGGCCAAGAAATCGTTGAAATAGGTGTAGCCAGCTCCAGATGATTTCTCAGAAAGACTATCGATGGATTTATTGAATGCTTTTTGGGTTTTCTTCGGAATAAAGTCTGCTTTTTTTATCTCAAACCCATAATCCTGCGGATTTGTATATGTTTTTGATCTTCTGAAAATAATAAATTTCTGAAAATCATATTCGTAATTCTCTGCGAACCTTTCATTTACCTTTTCCATGATTTCCACTGGATCCAAATCACGATCTATAATGTAAACATTGTCTAGTTCATTGAGACTTTCCTTTAAATAAACCGTTTCGGAATTGAAATCTTTGATGGCGATTTGGTGTTTCTCATATCCCATACTTGAAAACGACAGGCTATCACTTTCATTAAAACCCGAAATATTGATTTGAAATTCGCCTTCATCATTTGTGATCACCCCATAATTTTCTCCAATGCTAACGGTGGCGTAAGGGATGGTTTTCTCGGTTTTTTCATCTTTTAAAATTCCCGAGACTGTTTGGGAAAAGCCGTAAAAGCTGATGAACAAAAAGAAAAATGAGGTACACCTAAGTTTAAATTTTGATACTTTCATTTGGTTGGAGTTGGTGAGAAAATATACGCTATTTATTGAGGCTTTTTGCCCCTTCAATCACTTTTTGTTTTAGGCTTTCTTTATAATCCAGAATGGTTTTCATGATTTTTTCATTGGATGCACCTATGATTTGCGCCGCCAAAATACCGGCATTTTTTGCGCCATTCAAGGCAACTGTGGCAACAGGAACGCCGCCGGGCATTTGCAAGATGGAAAGTACGGAATCCCAGCCATCAATTGAATTGCTTGATTTTACCGGAACGCCAATTACTGGAAGCGGTGAAAGAGAGGCAATCATTCCAGGTAAATGCGCTGCTCCACCAGCACCGGCAATAATCACTTTAATGCCTCTGGTGTGAGCATTTTTTCCGTAATCGAAAAGTTTATCGGGCGTACGGTGCGCCGAAACAATATCGATTTCGGTTTCGATGTCGAAACTTTTTAAAATGTCAATGGCTTCTTGCATGACCGGCAAATCGCTGGTGCTGCCCATGATGATTCCTACTTTGCTCATTTTTTCTAAATTTAAAAATTTACTGACTGATAACCTTTATCGTATTTTTTACCTGTTCGGCAATTTTTCTGGCTTCAGCCAAATCTTTATTTACAATGGTGACATGTCCCATTTTTCTGAAAGGTCTTGTTTGCTTTTTTCCGTATATGTGCGGAGTAACACCATCCATGCTCAAGATATCTTCGATTTTCTGGTATTTGACTGCGCCTGTGTGGTTTTCCGCGCCCACTAAATTCACCATTACGGCTCCGACTTTACTATCGGTTATTCCGAGGGGCAAATTCAAAATCGCGCGAATTTGCTGTTCAAACTGGTTGGTGTAACTGGCTTCAATACTGTAGTGTCCGCTGTTGTGCGGTCTTGGCGCCACTTCATTGACCAGTATTTCATCGTCTTCGGTTTGAAACATTTCCACTGCTAATAATCCGACATGTTCAAAAGCATTGGAAACTTTTTCGGCCAATTTTCTCGCTTTTTCGGCTACTTTTTCATCGATTCTCGCTGGGCAAATTACGTATTCCACTTGGTTGGCTTCGGAATGAAATTCCATTTCCACGACGGGATAAGTTTTAATTTCGCCGCTTGGATTTCTGGCAACAATAACGGCGAGTTCATTTTTGAAAGGAATCATTTCTTCGGCAATGCAGGCGGAATTTTCCAGTTTTGAAAAATCGGCTTCGTTTTTAATGACTGAAACTCCTTTTCCGTCGTAGCCGCCTGTTGCACTTTTCCAAACGAAGGGAAATTTAATTTTTCCGGATGTTATGGCTTGATTTAATGATTCGGAAGAACCGAAAGTTTCAAATTTTGCCGTTGGAATGTTTTTTTCGATGTAAAATTGCTTCTGTACTGCTTTGTTTTGGATTTTTTTCAGTGTTTTTGAAGATGGGAAAACGGTTTTTCCCATGGATTCCAATTTTTCAAGCGCATCAACATTTACATTTTCAATTTCAAAAGTCAGGACATCAACTTTTTTTCCGAAGTTAAAAACCGTATCGAAATCGGTTAAATCCCCTTTCTCAAAATAATCACATGCAATTTTTGAAGGTGCTTCATCACTCGGATCCAAAACATGGGTTTGAATATCAAATTTTCTGGTTTCGTAAAGCATCATCTTGCCCAACTGTCCGCCACCAAGGATGCCGAGTTTAAAATCTGAGGAAAAATAGTTCATGAATTCAATGTGAATTTGAAATGATTTTCAAAAATAATCATTTTAACAGGAATAGGAAGAAATAGTTGATGCGAGCTATTGGAAATTTCAAAATAATGGCATCAACGTTAAAATTATGTTATATTTACTTTTCCCAACTACAAATTTCATGAAATACTTTTCCGCAAAATCTTTACTTTTTTCCATTCTTATTTTTACGGTTATATCCTGCTCTTCAGATGATTCTTATATTCCAATTGCAGATGATTCTGTTGATATTTCACCCGTAATTCTGGATTTGGAAACCGTTCCTTACCCTCAACTTTCTGATTATAATTTCTTTGAAGGTGCCATAAAAAACATGGACCCGGTTTTTGGGGTTTTGCCATACGAATTGGGAACCTCACTTTTTACCGATTACGCAAAAAAGAAAAGGTTTTTATGGATGCCGGAAAATTCGAGTGCCGAGTTTGATGGTAGTGAAAATATCCTGGATTTTCCAACGGGTACGGTACTGATCAAAAGTTTCTATTACGAAAATGTGCTACCGGCGCATGAATCAAAAATAATCGAAACGCGATTAATGATCAAAAAGGAAACAGAATGGATTTTTGCGAATTATGTTTGGAACGAACAACAAGACGCTGCTGTTTTGGATATGAGCGGACAGAATATCCCGATTTCATGGAATGAGAATGGTGAAACGCGCAATGTGAATTATAGAATTCCTTCCGCAGCTGAATGCATGGTATGTCACAAAAAAAATGATGTCGCATATCCAATTGGACCGAAGCCGCAAAATTTAAATATTGAATTTTCGTACGACGATGTGGAGCAAAATCAGTTGCAGAAATTAATTGATGCAGGATATTTGACAAACTTTCCTGAAAATCTTGAAGAAACAATAAAATGGGACGATGCGTCTGCAGATTATGAAAGTCGGGCGCGAGCGTATCTCGACATTAATTGTGCTCATTGTCATAGTACAGGTGGACATTGTGATTATGTAGCGATAAGGCTGAATCTGGATGAACTGGATTTGTATAACGTAGGAGTTTGCATGGAGCCTATCTCGCATTTTGATGGCGGCCCCTTTGTTATCAATGCTGGAAATGCTGATGCTTCAGAAATGTATTTAAGGATGAGTACGAATGCTCCCGACGCGATGATGCCAATAATGGGACGATCTGTGGTGCATGAAGAAGGCGTTCAGCTTATAAAAAATTGGATTAATGCAATGGAATCAAATTGTGAATAATAAAAACCCCAAAAAATTTTTAATATGAAAAAAATCTACCTTTTTGTTTTAATTTTCCAAATAGGATTTGGTTTGTCTGCGCAAAATGTTTCGTTTACCTATGAATCGCTGAATGGGATTAGTGTAGCTTCTTCTGCATGTGCTGTTGATATGAATGGAGATTTTATAGATGATGTTTTAACCGTTCAAGGAACCACTATCACGGTTTACGATATGTCGGGATCTTTAACTGCCACCAACGAAGTCTTTTCTATTTCGGGAATGTGGAATGCGCCTGGATGGAGTATTGCGGCAGGGGATTACAATGATGATGGTTATAATGATTTGTTATTTGGAGACAGCAGCAGTGCTTCTTTCATAAAATCTGATGGAGATGGTTATACTTTTGTTTCTTTTCCTGAATACATCTTTTCGCAACGGACCAATTTTGTGGACATAGATAATGACGGAAATTTAGATGCTTTTGCCTGTCATGATGTAGATCAAAGCCACTCCTACAAAAACGACGGATCTGGAAATATGGTTTTGGATCTCAATTTTTTTCCCACCTTGGATGTGGGCGGGAATTACGCTTCAATTTGGACCGATTATAACAACGATGGTTTGGTTGACATGTATTTGAGTAAATGTCGCGGTGGTGCTCCGGAGGGCGATCCGCAGCGAATAAATCTGCTTTATAAAAATAATGGGGACGGTACTTTTACCGAATCCGGTGAAGCAGCAAATATGAATGACGGCGATCAAAGTTGGTCAACCGCTTTTGCCGATTTTGATAATGACGGGGATATGGATGCTTTTATTTCAAATATTTCCGGGACCAATAAATTTATGTTGAACAACGGAAACGGAACTTTTACGAACATTACGGGTTCTACAGGTATCAATGCCAATGATGTGGGTTCGTGGGAGGTGCAGGCGGCGGATTTCAACAATGATGGTTTTGTGGATATTTTCAGTCAGATGGATTATCAATTGTATCTGAATAATGGTGACCTCACATTTACAGGACAAACCTTGTCATCAGGGGAGGGTGGAATCGGTGATTTCAATAATGATGGTTTCTTGGATTTTACTTCTACGAACGGAGTTTATTTTAACACTGGAAACGACAATAACTGGATTAAAATCACGGTTGAAGGAGTGGAAAGTAACCGGAATGGAATTGGTGCCCGAATAGAATTGCATGGGGAATGGGGAACACAAATTCGGGAAATAAGAAGTGGTGAAGGTTTTAGTCATATGAATTCATTGAACACCTATTTTGGAATTGGTACGTCTACCGAAATTGACCAATTGGTGGTTAATTGGCCATCAGGTAATGTTGATATCGTAAATAATCCTCAAATAAATGAAACCACTCATGTGGTAGAAGGTGCATCTCTTGGAATAACCAATATTGATTTTTCCGATATTGAAGTTTTTCCCAATCCTGCGGAAAAGATACTAACGCTCTTACCAACTGATGGAACCATTTACGAATCTGCAATTATTTACAATATTAACGGGAAATTGGTTGCCTATTCAAAATTACCGGGCAAAGAAATTGATGTATCAGCACTTTCTTCGGGAACTTACATCCTTTTGGTGCAAGATACTGAAGGTAAATATTTACGCACCAAATTCATAAAAAAATAAGCTGCTTTTTAGCGTTGGAAAAGTACGGCAAGTCCAAATACTAATTCATATCTTTGTGCCCTTTAAAAAGCACCTTTCATGCAGTTGCACGATTTACATTTTAAGCCGTATATACCGGAGAAGGATATTATAGAATCAATAGATTCTATTGCCGATAAAATTAATACGGATTTTATAGATCTTGATCCTGTATTTATCTGCGTTTTGGATGGTGCCTTTATGTTTGCCTCGGAAGTGGTTAAAAGGTTCAAAGGGAATTGTGAAATTAGCTTTACAAAACTGAAATCGTATTCGGGCACTGAAACTTCTGGGAAGATAAAAACGTTATTGGGATTGAATATCTCTTTAGAAAACCGAAATGTTATAATTCTTGAGGACATCGTTGATACCGGTAACACGATTAAAGCTTTACAACAAGTGCTAACTGAAGAGAAGGTGAAAAGTTTTAAAATTGCCACGCTTTTTTTTAAACCCGAAGCATATAAAAAAGATATTCCTGTAGATTACATAGGCATGGAAATTTCCAATAAATTTATTGTCGGTTTCGGCTTGGATTATAAAGGTTTGGGAAGAAACCTACCGCAAATTTATATTTTAAACAACAACACAATGACAAACATAGTGCTTTTCGGTCCTCCGGGAGCGGGAAAAGGAACTCAAGCAAGTATTTTGAAAGATAAATATGATTTGATCCATATTTCTACCGGGGATGTTTTTAGGTATAATATCAAGAATGAAACCTCCCTTGGAAAGGAAGCCAAATCTTATATGGAAAAAGGTCAATTGGTTCCGGATACAGTTACTATAAACATGCTCAGGGCTGAAGTTGAAAAGAACGAAGGCGCCAAAGGATTTATTTTTGACGGATTTCCACGAACTGTGGCGCAGGCAGAAGCTTTGGGTCAGCTTTTAAAAGAAAAAAACACCGAAGTTTCAGCCATGATCGCATTGGAAGTTCCTGATGAGGTTTTGGTGAAACGATTATTAGAGCGGGGAAAAACTTCGGGTAGAACAGATGATGCCGACGAAGGAATAATTAGAAAGCGTATTCATGTTTACTACGAGGAAACGGCAATTCTGAAACAATTTTATCTGAAGGAAAACAAATTTTATGGAGTAGACGGGGTAGGAAGTATTGATGATATCAAACTAAGATTGAGTGAGGTTATAGACAGATTGTAATCTGTTTTCTAAAATAAAAAAATGACGGAAGGGAATTTTGTTGATTATGTGAAGATTCACATCTCCTCGGGAAATGGAGGAAAAGGATCTTCTCACTTGCACCGGGAGAAATTTATAGAAAAAGGTGGTCCCGATGGTGGTGATGGAGGAAGGGGAGGACACGTGATTTTACGTGGCGACAAAAACCTTTGGACTTTACTGCACTTAAAATATAAAAGACATTTAAAGGCCGGACATGGTGAGCACGGGAGTAAGCAACGAAGTTCTGGTGCCGATGGAGAAGATATAATTATAGATGTTCCTTTGGGAACTGTTATCCGAGATACGGAAACGGAGAAAATTATACATGAAATCACCGAAGATGGTCAGCAGCTAATCGTTGCTGAAGGAGGAAAAGGTGGTTTGGGCAACTGGCATTTTAAATCTTCGACCAATCAAACTCCGCGATATGCGCAGCCCGGCATTCCTGGTGAAGAGAAAGATATTACTATTGAACTCAAAGTTTTGGCCGATGTAGGTTTGGTAGGTTTTCCAAATGCGGGAAAATCGACTTTATTATCTGTGGTAACAGCGGCAAAACCTAAAATAGCAGATTATGAATTTACCACGCTAAAACCGAATTTGGGTATTGTTGAATACCGTGATTTCAAAACATTTGTAATAGCCGATATTCCAGGAATAATAGAAGGTGCTGCAGAAGGAAAAGGAATAGGGCATCGGTTCTTGAGACATATTGAGAGAAATTCTGTTCTCTTGTTTTTGATTCCTGCAGATGCACCGGATGTTAAAAAACAATACGACATTCTTTTAGACGAGTTGAAACGCTACAATCCCGAAATGTTGGATAAGGAACGTTTGGTGGCCATATCAAAAAGCGATATGCTTGACAAAGAATTGCAACAGGAAATGGAAGCCCAATTGGATGAGGAATTGCCTTTGGAATATATTTTTATTTCATCAGTTGCTCAGAAAGGCTTGATGGAATTAAAAGATAAATTGTGGCTCATGTTGAATAAACAAGACGAATAAAACATCCTTTTTATAAATAAAAAAATGGAAGCCTAAGCTTCCATTTTTTGTTTTTGAAAATTCATCAATGATTATTTCAAAATAGTAAATTCAGATCTTCTGTTGATGTCATATTCGTCGTCGGTACAAATACCTTCACGTACACATTTGTTCAAAGGTTCACTCTCACCGTAACCTTTTGAAGTCAATCTGCCCCTGTCTATTCCATTTTGTACAAGGTATTCCAATGTTGAAGCCGCTCTTTTTTCAGAAAGCATTTGGTTATACTGCACTGGTCCTCTTACATCTGTATGAGAAGCAATTTCGATCTCCATTTCAGGATACTTGTTCAGCAGGTTAATTAAATCATCAAGCACTGTAACAGCTTGGGGGGTAATATCCCACTTATTGAATTCGAAATAAATATTCTCCAATTCAATTTGGGTTTTATCATATTTCGCGACCACGATTTCTTCTTTACTGTCGTAAGATTCCATAGCAATTATTAAAGAGCTTTGACCTTGCATGTCCCCAGTTTGGAAAGTTGTTGTGTAAGGTTCATATTCATCTTTGGTGCTCTTTAGGTTGTATTCCGTGTTTGGTTTTAAGGTAAATTGAAACGAAGCATCTTTATCAACAGTTATTTCTTCAATTTTATTTCCGTCCCTATCAGAAATAACGATTAGGGTTCCGGGCATCAATTTATTTGTTGTTTTGTCTTTGACCACTCCTCCAACAATAAAAATATTTCGATCTTTTGTAAAGCTGAAAATATCGTCACTGTTATTCCTGTTAGAAGAAAAATAACCCATCTCCAGTTCATTGTTGATTACATAGGCAAAATCATCACGATTGCTGTTCACAACGGTACCCATATTAAAGGCTTTTGAAAATCCGTCACCTTTTTTATGCGCGTAATAAATGTCTAGTCCTCCCAAATTTTCCTTATGTCCGTTGGAAGCAAAATACAGCGTGCCATCTTCATTAATGAAAGGAAATTGTTCCCTGTGCGCAGTATTCACGTTAGGCCCCAAATTTTGTGGTTTTCCGAAAGTCCCATCTGGATTAATATCAACATAAAAAATGTCGAATGATCCTAAACTTCCGGGCATATCACTTGAAAAGTATAATCTTTTTCCATCATTGCTAACGCTTGGATGTTCTGTAGAGTATTCATCTGATGCAAAAGAAACCGGAGTTGGATTTTTCCATTCGCCTCCAACCAGATCTGCTTTGTATATTTGGATTGTTGCTACTTTTGCATCTTCTATTTTCACCTTTTCGGAATTCGTACGGTCAAAATACATCATTTTTCCATCGGGACTAAAAGTTGCAGAGGTTTCGTGAGTATCTGTATTGATTATTTCTGAAAATTGAGCAATATTTGCCAAGCCACCATTTTCACCGACTTCACCTATATATAAATCCAAATAAGGTTCATTGTTCCAAACATAAATTGGTCGTGTCGCATTGCGGGATGATGCGAAAACAAGGTTGGTACCTAAAAAAGCACCACCAAATTCTGAATGTTCGGTGTTTTCATTTATTCTATTGACAATAAAATTGAAGTTGGTGCTTTGGTCAATTTTCTTAAAAGCTTCAAGAGTACTGAACCCGTTGCCATTTTCATCCAAAAGAAGGGCATCGGCTTCTGTGTAGTTGCCAATTCCTTTTAACGCGTGGGCATATCGGAAATAGTACTCGGGATCAATTTGATCATATTTGTCGAACAACTTTTTATAAGTTCCCACAGCTTCATCGATCTTATTTATGTAGAAATAAGAATCACCTAAATTCTGCAGGGATTCTTGAGATTCGGGAGCATTTTGATAAAGTTCAATGGCTTTCGGGAAATTTTTCTTTTCAAAAAATTTGTGTGCTCTTTCTAAACTTCCATTTTGGCCTAAGGCTGCAAAAACGACAAAAAGAGCTAGTAAAGTAAAGTATGTTTTTTTCATGTTTTTTTCGTTTTAAAAGAATCTAGGCGACTTATCATATTTTGCACTTAAGATATTCAGATCAAATAGAAGCATTATTTCATGAGATCCAGAACTATATTCACCTAAAGCAGCATAATTATAATCGTAAGCATAACCGATTCTCAATTCGGGTAATACCGCGAAATTCACAAGTCCGCTAAAGGAATCTTCCAATCTGTAACCAATTCCTGCTTCAAATTTATCGTTGAACAAAACATTGGCGGTGATATCCACGGAAAGTGGGGAATTTGGCACGCCGCGCAGCATGAAAGCCGGCTTTAACTTGAATTCTTCATTCAAGTCAAAAACATATCCACCGGTAAAATAAAAATGGATTTCTTCTGCCCCTAATGCTACCGTCCCATCTTCGGTTTCCAAATGTTTTGAATTTAAAAGATTGGGAGCAGACAAACCGACGTAATATTTTTCTCCGAAGAGGAAGGCTCCCACGCCTACATTCGGAAAAGCCTCATTGATATTTTCATTGAAGGCAACATCGGTAGAACTGTCACCACTACCCACTTGCAAATTGGTCAAATTGGCATCGAATAATGTAAATCCCGCCTTGACCCCAAAGGAAATTTTTGTGGTTTCTGAAACAGGAAGGACGTAGGCGAAATCTGCAAAAATATTATTTTCCTGTACTATATTTCCTATTTCGTCGTGAACGATGGAAATTCCCATTTCAACCCTTTCGCTTAACGGAGTGTGTGCAAAAAAGGTCGCGGTTTCCGGAGCTCCTTCAATTCCAACCCATTGTGTTCTGTATAATCCCCCGATATTAACCACGCCCAGGTTTTCTGTGGCATAACCTGGGTTAATTACACTCATGTTGTACATATATTGAGTAAATGCCGGATTCTGTTGAGCAATTCCTTTTGCTGATAAAAGGACAAGTGCCGTAAGAATGATATAATTTTTAATGTTTTTCATCTTTTGAATTTCTTATTTCTTTTTCCTTTTATCTGCTTAAATATACGGTTCCTTGAATGGGTTTTGTAGTACCATCATTCGGTTTTAGAATATAGAAATAGACCCCTGTTGGCAACACGTCATCTCCAAATATTGTGGACTGATTTGATGTTCCATCCCAATCTTCGGTATTTGCGTTTCCTTTGTATACAAGGTTTCCATATCTGTTAAAAATCTCCCATGTAAAGTTCGGGAAACGTATATCTAAATTCTCTACAATAAACGTATCATTCTGACCGTCGCCATTTGGAGAGAAGCCTTCAGGAATATTGATGTCATCACATCCTTCAAAACTAATTGGCACTGCTAATCTTTCAGAACTTTCACAGCCATTACCTCCAGTGATACTGGCATAATAGGTAGTGTTATCCGTAATAACACTGTTTTCTTGAAGTATATTACCGCCAGTTGGTGCATCATACCAAACAATGGTTCCTGTCTCCTGAATTCCTGCAGTTAAATCGGCTATCGTCGGATTTAAGTAAGGACAAATTATAGTGTTTATAATTATAGAAGGAGCAGGAGTATCGTTAACCGTCACTGTTATTTCGATTGCATCGGATTCACATCCGGTTGCTGTACTGGTTTGAGTAGCGAAATAAGAGCTGGTAGTCACTGTTTCAGAAGGATCCAGAACAGTGGTCAATGTGTTGTCAGCATACCAGGTAATATTTTCACCATTTATATCAAGATCACCTATCGTGATATTTTCCTCGGCACAGAATATCTGTTCGGCGGTGCCAGTTGGTGCTGCTGTTGTTGTGATATCTACTGTTATTGAAGCAGTATCTACTCCTGTACAAGGTGCCGAAGCGGAAACGGTGTAAATGTAAGTACCAGCCGTATCAACAAGAGGATCAAAAATATTTGTTCCACTTGCCAGAGCCGGTGTCCATGTTCCATCTACGTCCGGATCTCCGGTAAAGTAATCCAAAAGATTGATTGAGCCTTCAGAAGTACAAAGAGTCACGGTTCCTGTAGGGCCATTTCCGGCATTTGGAGCAGCTGTGATATTTATGGAAACCGTTTCTTGGTCAGCCGAACAAACTCCACCATCTACCGTGTAAGTGAATGAATAAGTTCCGGTTTCGAATCCTGTAATATCTAGATTACCACTAACCGTGTTATTATTTTCATCTGTCCATGTTCCACCTGCGTCTTGGGTTCCATCTAATCCAGAGGATAAGTTAACCGTTGAGGCCGATGTACAAATGTCTATAGGTCCAGTTGCATTCCCTGCGGATGGAGGAGTTTCCAAACTCACTGTTACCGTAGCGGAGTCTGCAGGACAAGAGCCAATTGCAGCTACTGTGTACGTGTAAGTTCCTGCAGCATCTACCGTAGGATCAAAACTTCCTGTACCACTGGCCAATGCCGGTGACCATGTTCCGCCTGTGTCGGGTGTTCCGCCTAAAGCGTCAAATAAATCTTGTGGCGTTCCAGTTTCACAATATGTTATTGTTCCGTTGGTCCCCGCATCTGGAGCATCGCTTAAAGTTACAGTCACTGTAGCGGTAGCATCTTGACAAGATCCCGTTCCTGCTACGGTGTAAGTGTAAACTCCTGCAATATCAACCGAAGGGTCAAATATTCCTGTTCCGCTGGCCAGTGCTGGCGACCATGTTCCTCCGACATCTGGTGTACCACCGAGAATTGCAAAGAGATCTTGAGGTGAATCACTGGTACAAAATGTTGCAGCAGCGTCTATACCAGCATCAGAATTCTGACTTATTGTTACGTCCACCGATGCGGAAGCATCGCCACAACTTCCGGTTCCTGCAACCGTATAAGTATAAGTTCCTGCCAAATCAACTGAAGGATCAAAAACACCCGTTCCACTAGAAAGTGCTGGTGCCCATGTCCCACCTGCATCTGGTGTTCCTCCTAAAGAATCAAATAAATCTTGTGGGGCAGCATCTTCACAAATACTCAAAGTACCATTCGTTCCAGCATCAGGTGCTTCGGTAACAGTAACGGTTACCGTTGCCGATGCATCATCACAAGCACCAGTTCCGGCTACTGTGTAAGTATAAATTCCGTTCACATCAATTGCAGGATTAAAAATTCCAGTTCCGCTGCTTAAAGTCGGTGACCAAGTTCCTCCTGCATCTGGAGTACCCCCAATGAATGTAAACAAATCTTGAGTTGCGTCATCTGTACAGAATTCGGCTGTCCCATCCAGACCAGCGTTCGGAGCAGAGCTCACATTTACCGTTACTGTTGCAGAATCTTCGCAATTTCCAGCTCCAATCACAGTGTAAGTATAAACGCCAGAGACATCGGTTGAAGGATTGAAAATTCCTGATCCACTTGCCAAAGCTGGAGACCAAGTCCCACCCGTTTCAGCTGTTGTTCCAAGAAGCCCAAATAAGTCTTGGGGAGCATCATTATTACATAAATCTATGGTCGCATTTGATCCCGCGTCTGGAGCTTGTGTTACTGTTACGGTAACCGTTGCAGAATCATCTGGACAAAATGTTTGTCCAGAAATACTATAGGTGTAAATTCCTGCAACATCCACTGAAGGATCAAAAATTCCAGTTCCACTGTTTAAAGCCGGTGACCAAGTTCCGCCGGCATCTGGTGTTCCACCTAAGAAATCAAATAGATCTTGAGCGGTATCATTGCTACAGAATTCAGCCGTTGCATTATCACCGGCATTTGGTTCTTGCATAACACTTATGGAAACAATTGCTTGAGCATCATCGCATGATCCCATTCCAGTAACCGTATAAGTATAAGAAGCACCTGTATCTACGGAAGGATCAAAGATGTTTGTTCCACTTGCAAGTGCAGGAGTCCATGTACCTCCAGCATCTGGTGTTCCTGGTAGGGCCGCGAATAAATCAAAATTGGAATCGCTGCTACAAACCACTACTGAAACATTTTCTCCAGCGTCAGGAGCTTCGTTAACAACTACGGTTACAGTTGCAGTAGCATCTTCACAAGCACCATTTCCTGCTACTGTATAGGTATATATTCCTTGTTCATCTACCGCAGGATCAAAAACTCCCGTTCCGCTCGTTAATGCTGGTGTCCATATTCCACCTACATCAGGATTGCCACCCAGAGAAGCAAATAGATCTTCTGGTGCATCGGTATCACAGAATTCAGCATTTCCATCTATTCCAGCATCTGAAGCTTCATTTAATGTTACGACCACATTTGCAGTGTCATCTCCACAAATACCTATGCCAGTTACCGTATAGGTGTAAGTTCCTGCGGTATCCACAGCAGGATCAAAAATTCCCGAACCACTTGCCAAGGCAGGGCTCCAGGTTCCACCTACGTCCGGTGTTCCGCCAAGTGCGGTGAACAAATCTTGTGCGGCATCGTTGCTACAAAATTCCATGCTGGAATCGTTACCAGCATCTGGAGCATCTTGAACACTAACAGTTACCGTTGCATCATCATTTCCGCAAGGCGCCGTTCCTGTTACTGTATAAGTATAAACTTGTGCAATATCAACGTTTGGATCAAAAATTCCCGAACCACTTGCGAGGGCTGGCGTCCAAGTTCCACCTACATCCGGTGTTCCTCCTAGAACAGTAAAAAGATCGGTTGCGGAATCTATGCTACATAAATCCAATACAGCATCTGTTCCAGCATTTGGAGCTTGATTTAAGTTTACGACCACAGTTGCAGTTGCATCTGTACAACCTCCTGTTCCTAAAATTGTATAAGTATAAGTTCCTGCAGTGTCAACGGCAGGATCAAAAATCCCTGATCCACTAGTAAGTGCAGGTGACCAGGTTCCACCTGCATCAGGTGTTCCACCTAAAGAATCGAATAAATTCTGTGGAGCGTCATTGGTACAGAAAGTTGCAGTTCCATCTATTCCAGCATCTGGAGCGACGGTAATACTTACTGTTACTAAAGCCGTATCATCAGGGCAAGCACCAGTTCCGGTTACCGTATAAGTGTAAGTTCCTGCGGCATCTACCGTAGGATCAAAAATACCGTTCCCGCTTGTAAGGGCAGGGGACCATGTTCCTCCTGCATCTGGAGTTCCGCCCAACGCATTGAATAAATCTTGCGGCGCAGTATCGGAACAAAAGTCAATTGTTCCATCTGTTCCTGCATCTGGGGCTTCAGTAATAATTACCGACACGGTAGCGGTTGCATCTTCACAAACGCCAATGCCTTCTACGGTATAAGTATAATCTCCCGCAACATCAATAGTTGGGTCAAAAACCCCCGTTCCACTTGCAAGTGCCGGACTCCAAGTTCCACCGGTGTTTGGTGTTCCATTTAAAATAGTAAAAAGATCGGTGGTTGCTTCATTGTCACAAAATTCAATGGAAGCATCCATACCTGCATCTGGAGCATCTGTAATTGTAACCGTCAAATTTGAAGTGTCATCAACACATTCCTCGGCCGAGGCAGTATAAGTATAAGTTCCCGCGGTATCCACTGCAGGGTCAAAAACACCTGTTCCACTTGCCAGTGCAGGAGTCCAAACACCACCAGTATCTGGTGTACCACCTAGGAAGGTAAGAAGGTCTTGAGCAGGATCGTTACTACAGAATTCTATGGAAGCATCTTCACCTGCATCAGGTGCTTGTGATACTTCAACAGAAATGATTGAACTTTCTTCGGTACAAGGAAAGGTACCTTGAACTGTATAAGTATAAATTAAACTAACATCTACGGCGGGATCAAAAATATTTGTTCCGCTTGTTAATGGAGGATCCCAAGTTCCGCCTGCGTCGGGTGTACCATCCAAAGCATCGAACAAGTCGAAATTTGAATCATTGCTACAGACAACAACAGAAACATTTTCTCCAGCATCAGGAGCTTCCGTTATACTTACATTTACAGTCGCCGTATCATCAGGACAAGTTCCGGCTGAAGCAACAGTATAGGTGTAAGTTCCAGCGGAGTCAATCGCCGGATCAAAAATCCCGCTGCCACTGCTTAATGCAGGGCTCCAAGTTCCTCCAGCTTCTGGTATTCCGCCCAAAGAGGCGAACAAATCTTCAGGTGAACCATCACTACAAAATTCTACTGCCCCATCGTCGCCAGCAAAAGGAGGCTCCAAAACAGTGATTGTAACTGAAGAACTTTCATCAGGACATATGGTACCAGTTGTTGTGTATGTGAATGTATAACTTCCTGTTATTAGTGTGGAAATATCCACGGTTCCAAGGTATCCATTTGTTGTGGGTAATGGTCCCGTCCATGTTCCGTCTTGATCTGCTGGTAACCCAGTTAATTCGTTATATAGATCAAAAGGAGCTTCGGATGCAACCTCACTTTCACAGAACTGGAGAGAACTACTTTCCCCAGGATAAGGAGGTGTTTCGAAAGAAACCACAACTTCAAATCGATCTGTACTTTCGCAAGGCGGGGCAGACTGGGTGGCAAAATAATTTTCTCCATCAATTAATGGAGTGGATGGAGTTAAAGGAACTGCAGACGTCTCCGTGTCATACCAATAGTCTGCTCCATCTGCCGCCAAATCAGCAACTGTGGGAGGATTCGATGGGTCGTTACAGAAAGTTTGGGTTGGATCTCCTGTCGGTGTAGGAACAACGCCAACTGTTACAAAGACTGCTAAGCGTGAGGTCTCGCAACCTGTGTCTGGATTAGTTTGACCGGCAAAGTAAATAGAACCGCTATTAAGTATAGTTGTACTAGAGATCGGGGTCCCTCCTTCGGCCACCATGTACCATTGAACATTATTTCCAACAGCTATTAAATCCGCTACGGTGGCATCATTGGCGTTATCCACACAAACCCCTTGGAAATTTTGTCCTGTAGGTTCTCCATATACGGTTACGGTAACACTCTCGCGAACCCCACAAGATCCAGTGTTGTCATCGGCGAAATATGTTAATCCGTTTACAAGTAAATCTGAAGGTGCAAGAGGGGTGGTTGAGATATCGCTTGAATACCAAACAACCCCGTTTCCATTATCTATCGCAGAAAGATCTTCTACAATAGGTGTATCCGCATCACAAAAAGATTGAGTGGAATCTGAAATAGTGGGACATTGTGCGAAGGAAACTGCTGTACTAATTAAAAAGAAGAAGAAAAATTTCAAAAAAAAATTTCTTCCCAAAGTAATCTTTTGCATAGGCTGAATTTTTGTTTATTCTGTTTTTGTGTAACAAATGTAATGAGAATCTACGAATTTATTTGAAATTAGATAAGATGAGTAAATTCTTTTTTTGAAAGTTTAATATTAAAAAATTATTTCTTAAATACTTAATTTTTTTAACTTTTTTTAAAGATTGCTGACATTAAGTCAATTATAATAGAAACATACTCAAAATCTCAAAATTTAATAAAATTCATATAGTCGTTCAAGGATAAATTTTTATTGCTATATATTTGATGTGAAAAGAATTTAAAAAATTTACAATGCGTTTTCATTTTATTGCCATTGGGGGTAGTGCCATGCATAATCTTGCATTGGCATTATACAATAAGGGTTTTTTTGTAACGGGGAGTGATGACAACTTTTATGAACCATCCAAGTCTAGATTGGCAAAAAGAGGTCTTCTTCCTAAGAAAGAAGGATGGTTTCCAGAGATAATAACTTCTGACATTGAAGCAGTCATTTTGGGAATGCATGCTAAAGAAGACAACCCGGAATTACTGAGAGCAAAGGAAATAGGGCTGAATATTTATTCATATCCTGAATTTCTTTTTGAACAATCAAAAAATAAAACCAGAGTAGTAATAGGGGGGTCACATGGGAAAACCACGATTACTTCAATGATTCTTCATGTTCTCCATTTTCATGATAAAAATGTAGATTATATGGTGGGCGCTCAACTTGCAGGTTTTGATAATATGGTTCATTTAACTGAGGAAAATGATTTTATTCTTCTTGAAGGAGATGAATATCTTTCCAGCCCAATTGATAGAAGACCTAAATTCCATCTTTATAAACCAAATATCGCGTTGCTTAGTGGAATTGCTTGGGATCACATTAACGTTTTTCCAACTTTTGAAAATTATTTAGAGCAATTTAGAATATTTATAGAATCCATTGTGGATGGAGGGGTTTTGGTCTATAACGACGAAGACGCTATGTTGAAAGAATTAGTTGACCAAATTGATTCACCGATAAGAAAACAAGCTTATAAAACACCGGAATATGCTATTCGCAATGGTGTAACTTATTTACAAACACCAGAAGGGGACATGCCTATAGAAGTTTTTGGAGCACACAATTTAAATAATTTAGCAGGCGCCAAATGGATATGTCAACATATGGGTATTGATGAAGCCGATTTTTACGAAGCAATTGCTTCATTTAAGGGAGCATCAAAACGTTTAGAAAAAATAGCCGAAACCAATTCCACAATTGTATACAAAGATTTTGCACATAGTCCTTCCAAAGTGGCCGCTACAACGAAGGCCGTGAAGGAGCAGTATATGGATAAAAAATTGGTGGCCTGTTTGGAATTACATACCTATAGCAGTCTAAATTCTGAATTCTTAAAGCAATATAAAGAAGCGTTGGATGCTGCCGATATCGCTATTGTTTTTTATTCTCCCGATGCGATTGCGTTAAAACAAATGGTAAAATTAGAACGTCATCAAGTATTGGAATCTTTTGGAAGAAAGGATCTTCTGGTTTTTACCGATTCAAAAGAGTTCCAATTATATCTCAAAAATTTAGATCTAAAAAATAAAGTGTTACTGCTAATGAGTAGTGGAAATTATGGAGGTCTTGATCTTGAAGAGATAAAAAAGTGGATATAACGAATGGAAAAAATAGAAGCAGCCCTTACAATTAAAAACTGGGCAGAAGATGATAGACCAAGAGAAAAACTTCTGCAGAAAGGTAAAACAGCTTTGAGTAATGCAGAGTTAATCGCAATTCTTATTGGTTCGGGAAGCAGAAATGAAAGTGCAGTCGAATTGAGTAAAAGGATTCTGCTTAAAACAAACAACTCGCTTGTAAATCTTGGAAAAATGAGCATTTCTCAATTAATGGAATTCAAAGGAATTGGGGAAGCCAAGGCTATTACTATGATGGCTGCAATGGAATTGGGAAGGAGAAGAAGGGTAGAGGAAGCACTCGAATTAAAGAAAATTACTTCCAGTACATCGGTTTTTGAATTAATGCAACCCGTATTGGGGGATTTACCTCATGAAGAATTCTGGATTCTTTATTTGAACAATTCAAATAAGGTATTACGACAAATTCAGCTAAGTAAAGGTGGAATAACTGGAACATTGGTTGACGTTAGGCTCACTTTCAAAAATGCATTGGAACTTGGTGCGACTGCACTTATTTTATGCCATAACCATCCCTCCGGAAACCTATCACCCAGCGGGGCCGATAAACAATTGACCCAGAAATTAAAAACAGCATCCGAAAGTTTGGATATTAAAATTCTTGATCACGTGATTGTCACTCAAAATTCCTTTTTCAGTTTTGCAGATGAAGGGATTTTATAAAACGAAAAAATGGTTTTAATTCATGTAAACAAGATTACGCCAAGAATCACCTATTCTTTCAAACATATATGTACACATATTCTCGGATTTGAAATAGGATTCACCAATGATATAAAGGAGTTTATTTCTTATGATGGCGCAAAATTTTCCTATGGAAAGGAAAGGTTGGGCAACGAAATTTTTGTGCAAAATGTCAATTTGCTTTATGAACAAGGAGTAAATGATTTAGAAATAAAAATTCATGATTGGGATGGTCTTCCGTGTTTTTTTCCTGTACATGAAAGCAGCAGTTTACCCTTTGATATTTTTGCTGCAAGCTTCTATCTTCTGAGTAGATATGAAGAATATTTACCGCATGTTAAAGACGTTGAAGGAAGATTTCCTGCCATGGAAAGCATTGCATACACCGGTAAGTTCCTGGAAAAACCCGTGGTTGATATTTGGGCACTAAAATTCAAATCAATACTGGGGGCGCGTTTCTCTTCTATTAAATTCAATAACAGAAGGTACGGTTGCAATAATTTAATTACCGTTTCGGAAATTTTTCAATATCGAAAAAAAGGTCTCATAAGGATTTTCGGCGACTTGGTGCAAAACTTGGCTACTTTGAAATTTTCAGAATTAAAAAAAGCATTTTTAATTCATCTCAACCTTCAAAACGATCCTTTTAATACTTTTGATGAACTCCTTGAATTCCATAAAAAAAGTGCGATTAAATTACACTTTATGTTTCAACTGAGTGACTTTTCAACTTTTGATAAAAACATAAACCACAACAGAAAGTTTTACCGGATGCTTATAAAATCCGTAGGTGATTATGGAAAAGTGGGATTGAGGCTAGGATTTTTTGCCATGGACAGTTTGAAAGTATTGAAAATGGAGAAAAGGCGGTTGGAATCTATTATAAATCGGCCAGTTGAAAGTGCCATCAATGCGAAATATAATCTTCTTTTGCCTGATACTTATAGTAATATGGTTGAACTGGAAATAAAGGAAGACTTTTCAATGGGATATCCCGAAACCATCGGCTTTCGGGCGGGAACTTGTTCGCCATTTATGTTTTATGACTTGAATTTTGAAATAACTACGCCATTACTGGTTAATCCTTATATGTTTAGTACAAAGGCGCCATTACTTGAAGATTTTCCTTTATTTACTTCAAAAGTGGAGCAAATGGTTTCTGAAGTAAAAGCAGTGGACGGAACCTTCTGCGGAATTTTTAGCAATAAGGATTTTGCTTCCGAAAATAAGAAAGAACGAATGTTTTCTTTAATTGAAAAAATAAATGAAAGAGATTAAACATATTTTTTTCGATCTCGATCATACCTTATGGGATTTTGATAAAAACTCTGAACTTGCTTTTTTGTCAATATTTGAAAAAAATAAGATTAGAATTGATTTGTTGGATTTTATCAAGGCTTATAACCCAATTAATCTGAAATATTGGGAGTTGTACAGAAATGACCAAATTTCTCAAGCGGATTTGCGTTTTTACCGACTGAAAGAATGCTTCGACAATCTTGATTTTAAAGTCGAAGCTGAAATGATCAATATTTTGGCGGAAGATTACATTGAGGCATTACCAGTTAATAACCATTTATTGGACGGAGCCAAAGAGCTCTTGGAATATTTATTTCCGAAATATAAATTGCACATCATTACGAACGGATTCGAAAAAGTTCAGAACATTAAATTGGAAAATGCAGGAATTGCACATTATTTCAAAACCGTAACAACTTCAGAAAAAGCAGGGGCGAAAAAGCCAAAGCCTAAAATATTTAATTACGCTCTTCGAGAATCTGGTGCAAAGATTGAAAATAGTTTAATGATCGGTGATAATATTGAAGCAGACATTATTGGTGCTCAAAAAATAGGAATGCAGGCCATTCATTTTGATTATTACCAATTTCAATCGGACATTGTTTCAGCTCCTTGCACGTCGATACGTCATTTGTCGAAATTATATCAGCATTTATAAATCAATTCAATAATTATATTTATCCTTCCATTTTTTCTTTAGGAATTCGCGATGAGATTGTTCTCGCTGGTTATTCCCGGGTTGGTATAATGTTATATTGCTGATTTCAGCTGGTAAAAATTCCGTGTCGACAAAATTATTTTCATAATTATGAGCGTACTTATAATTGTCGCCATATCCTAAATCTTTCATCAACTTTGTGGGCGCGTTCCTTAATGATAAAGGAACCGAGAGATTACCTTTTTCCCGTACGAGATTTTGGGCTTCATTGATTGCAGTGTATGAAGCATTACTTTTAGGAGAAGTCGCTAAGTAAATAGCGCATTGACTCAAAATTATTCTTGATTCAGGGTTTCCAATAATACTTACTGCTTGAAAGGTATTGTTTGCCATTACGAGAGCAGTGGGGTTTGCGTTTCCAATGTCTTCACTCGCCAATATCAGCAATCTTCTAGCGATAAATTTTACATCTTCCCCACCTTCAATCATTCTGGCCAACCAATAAACCGCAGCGTTCGGATCACTTCCTCTAATCGATTTGATAAATGCGGAAATAATATCATAATGTTGTTCGCCCATTTTGTCATACAACAAAGTGTTCTGCTGCATTTTTTCGGTAACCAATTTGTTGGTTATAGCGATTTCTTCCGAATCTTCGGAAAGAACAATTAATTCAAATATATTCAGAAGTTTTCGCGCATCTCCACCGCTAAACCTTAACAGGGCTTCCGTTTCGGTGAATTTTATTTTTTTATTTTTAAAAATCTGGTCCTCTTTTACCGCACGATCTAACAATTCCAATAAATCCTCTTTCGAGAAAGGATTTAATATATAAATCTGGCAACGGGACAAAAGTGCGGGAATAACTTCAAAACTTGGATTTTCGGTAGTGGCGCCAATTAAAGTCACCAAACCTTTTTCAACCGCGCCAAGTAAAGAATCTTGCTGACTTTTGCTGAACCTGTGGATCTCATCAATAAAAAGAATGGGATTTTTGGTTGTAAATAAACCCTCGCTCTTTTTTGCTCTTTCAATAACATCACGAATATCTTTCACACCACTATTAATGGCGCTAAGAGAAAAGAAAGGCCTGTTTGCTTCGGAAGCTATAATATTGGCTAACGTGGTTTTTCCCACGCCGGGAGGACCCCATAATATCAATGATGGTAAAAATCCTTTTTTCACCTGATTGAAAAGTGACGCGTCGGGTCCTACCAAGTGTTTTTGGCTAATATATTCTTGAAGTTTGGTTGGTCTTAAACGTTCGGCTAAAGGTTTTGACATTGGTAGGTGCTTTTAAAATGACAATTTAGCATATAAGTTGATTTGGCTGTGTTTTTGTAATATTAAAAAAATTATGAAGAAGGATAACCATCAACATTTTGTTTTTTCGCCAGGCGTAATTTTGTACCCCATCTTCTTCGTACTTTCTATATGGATTGTATTTTGGATTGAAATCAAATTTAATTTCAATTTCAATGATTGGGGAATAAATCCTGGTAATTTAAGTGGTTTAAAAGGGATTTTTTCCAGTCCGTTTATTCATTCAAGTTTGAAGCATTTGTTCCATAATACGATTCCGTTATTTATTCTTTCAATGGCACTTTTTTATTTTTATAGAAATATAAGTTGGAAGATATTGATTTACGGCGTGCTTTTAACCGGTTTATTGACTTGGTTTATTGGTCGGCCTGCCAATCATATTGGAGCAAGCGGTATTATTTACATGCTGACCGGTTTCTTGTTCTTCAAAGGCGTTTTTTCTGGACATTATAGGCTAATTGCGCTTTCACTCATTGTGGTTTTTTTATATGGTGGAATGATTTGGTATGTTTTTCCCAATGATCCGAAAATTTCTTGGGAAGGACATTTATCTGGTTTGGTTGTAGGTTTTTTACTTTCTCTTTTTTATAAAAACAGCTTGCCGGAAATTTCGAAATACGAATGGGAAAAAGCTGACTATAAGGAAGAACAGGATCCTTTTATGCAATATTTTGATGAGAACGGAAATTTTATCGAAAATAATGACTCGAATGAAACCATTGAAGTTTCTTATACTTTTAAAAAAGATGCAGAAAATATCAGAAAATAATTTTTTACAATCTCTGCCTGACAATTTCGTAAAGAAAGGCTCCGCAGGCTACCGATACATTCAAAGAAGCGATTGTTCCCATTAAAGGCAATTTTGCTTTGTTATTCACAAGCTTCAAGACTCCTTCGGAAACACCTTTTTCTTCATTTCCCATTACGATGGCAACAGGTATGTTGAAATCTATTTCATATAAAAGATTTGAAGTTTTTTCAGTTGCGGCGATTACTGTTATTTCTGAAGATTGCATATAATGAATAGCATCTTTTATATGATCTACTTTTATAATGGGCACATTAAAGACAGCTCCTGCTGAGGTTTTGATTGTATCTGCATTTACGGGAGCGGCGCTTTTTTTCTGAATAATGATTGCGCTAACGCCACAACATTCTGCGGTTCGTATTATGGCCCCAAAATTTCTGGCGTCGGTGATTTGATCCAGAATGAGAAAAAGGGGGTATGTTTTTCCTTCTTTTGATTTAGGTACTTCTTCATCTAAGGTTGAAAAATGAATAGGGGAAATGGAAGCTATAACACCTTGATGGTTTCCATGTACAAGTTTGTTTAATTTTTCTATGGGAACATATGAAAAATTCAAAGAGTGCTGTGCGATTAGTTTTTGTAATTCTTGAATTAAAGAGCCATGTAGTCCTTTTTGCAGATAAATCTTATCGATGCTTTTTCCGTTTTGTACGGCTTCGATTACTGCGCGTATACCGAAAATATTGGTTGATTCTTTCATTTTGCAAATGTAGCCAATTTCAATAATATTAAAGACTTAATAAGTACGGGTCTAAAATTTTTTGAAATAAAAAACCTCCGGAGAAACTCCGGAGGTTTTAAATTTAATGGAAAGAAAATTTATTTGGTTCCCCTATAAGATGGTTGAAATCCAGACATTTTTCCTTGTACTATAACTTCACCAGTCGATAGGTCGGTTAAAGTGTAAGTAGTACCATTGATATTAAGTAATGCAACTGGTTGATATGCATCTGGGTTTCCTTCTGCAGCACCAGCTGCTAAATCTGTCCATACGCTGCTTAAATCAACCGTCTCAGCGAACACTCCAGGTTTTGCCATTGTAACTACTGCAGGAATTCCTTCGTAATCTACAGGCATTGCAGCACCAGCAGGGCTCCAATAACTTGGAACTAACAAGTAGTCACCATTTGGAAGATCGCCAGGAGTTATTCTGATTTCTTCTGGACAACTTGTATAACTAGTCGCTACGATGCCTCCAGTTGCAGCATCATAAATTTCAATATCTAAATCATAGTCACAGAAAGAATGATGCTCACCGTCAGCATCGGTGTATTCTGCATCCCAATCCAATCTGATAACGAAATCTTCACTCATTACTTCGGCAATGTTAATTGTAAAAGTAATACCACCTTCAGGAGTTACTGCATTTCGTATTCCAGCAGTTTCCAATCTGAGGGTAACTGTCTCTGTTCCTTCTTGAGGTACTAAATCTGCAATTGCAGTAAACGGAATTTCAAAAGATTCAGCGTAAGCTGGTACACGAACACCGTATGCACTGTTTGGGTCTCCCCAGTCTCCAGGCATTGGATCTCCACCAGAATAATCTACATCTTTAGTTGCGGTTCCATCAACAACCACTAATTTAAAATCAAGAGGTTTGTTGATAGTCTCGCTTACTTCAATCGGGATCATTAATGTTTCACCCTCTGCCACAGTGAATGTTGTGGTTGGAGCAGTAACTACAGGCTTGTCTGATCCTGCAAAATCATACTCCTCACTGTTTGCGCACGAAGTCATCAATAAAAGACCCGCAATTGCCGCAAAGGATATATTTGTTCTTATGTTTATTTTCATCATTTTTTACTTTTTAGTTATTGCGGTGTGTAAACAGTTTGAAACAGCTGGTTACCTGAACCATATGTAATAGTGTAAGTAAGGGTTATCACTCCAGTGTCAGGATCAACGCTTCCAGAACCAAATACCTGGTTTGAGTATGAATTGTTTGCAAGTCCTTGTGAATTGATTGTTATCTCACCACAAATATCCACGAAATGGAATCCATTCTCAGCTGCGATATTGCCACCAGCATAATTTCCTGCAATTGGTCCGTAAGGACCCGTTGACATTGTAAAGAAATTATTCACTGTAGTCATGGTAATAGTTTCAGTAGAAACTGCCATTAAGCCGTTATCTGACAATCTGGTCGTCGCGATATCGTAAGTAAACTCGTCTACTTGAGATTGACATCCCACGAAAGTAATACTCAACTGATCATTCAATGCGGAAATAACAGCATTGTCCGAGGAAGTACTTGTAAGGTTAAGAATTAACTCTGTCGGTACGTTTGGATCTAAGTTACCTGTGTTGATTTCCAAAGGAAAGTTGGCAAAGGTAGCACCAGCCGGAATTGTTAATGTTCCTGAGTTGTCCACAAAGTTGAATTCTTGTCCTTCAGTCGCAGTAGATGCAGGATCTATCACATAAGTTACGGTGATATCTTCTTCGGCAGGTGTTCCATCGTCGCCACCTAAAATGTCAACTGCATAATTTTTTAGAACAGCTCCTTCGTCTACGAAGTAACTTTCGGCAGCAACCGCATTTTTAAATCCAACTACATATGGACTTTGGTCATATTCAACGGTCTCATCCTCTACCATACAAGAGGTAGCAAAAACCGCAAGGATTAAAGCCGGAAATATTAATTTTAATTTTTTCATAATTTAAAATATTAAGTTTTTAGTTTACATCCCAAAATACGTGAGTAGTAAATGCGTCAGCAACTGTTTGGTTTTGGGCAAGTACATTCTCAGAGTTGTTGGAATACTCAGAAGCAGGGTATAATAACCTGTTCGGTCTGTTTGGCTGCTCTGCAATAATTGGTAATGGAAGGTCTGGATATCCAGTTCTTGTAAATTCAATCCAAGATTCCATTCCATTGATACCATTTAAAGCGATCCATTTTTGTGTTAGAATTGCTTCAATTTTATTGGCACTACCATCCCAACCAATAAGGTTTACACCATTACTTTGGGTGATATACGCTTCGGCAACTGCCGCGCTTAAACCAAGGGTTTCAAAAGAAGAAACAATTCCGGCTTGAAATAATGCTTTAGCGTCTCCAGCTAGGTATCCTCTAAAAACTGCTTCAGATTGTAATAAGTAACTTTCTGCTGCTGTGATTAAATAACCATCTTGGGAAGAATCAATAACCAGTCCTTCACCTAAAAATGACAAGGCTTCTGGAGCTGTTGTACTGGTTGCTCCTTGTTGTATACCAACAACTTCACCAGATGGAAGTGGTTCATATAAACGTTCAACACGAGGATCAAATACACCGGTCATTACATTATTTTCAGTTTCGTTTCCTTTTAGGAACTCAGCAGCGTAATCAGCTGCAACTGTAAATGTATTACGTGGTCCTACAGCCCCTGTTGGATCAAATCCATAAGTGGAATAAAATGGATTTTGCTTTCCAGCTGCTGCAACATAACCAGGATTAAGAGTTGCATCTTCAGTTAAAAAGTTGTTTTGAAGATTCGCAAATTGTTCGTTCAAATAAGACATTACTTCAGCATCTTGTTCAGCCAATACTGTTTGTCTTACAAGAAGTCTTAATTTTAAAGTATTGGCAAACTGAATCCATTTGCTCATGTCTCCTTGGAAAACAATATCCTCAATACCAACAGTCGCATCGCCATCAGCTCCATTTATCTCTGCGATTGATTCGTCTAAATCAATTACCAATTCGCGATAGATTTGCTTGTCGTCATCATAAGCGGGCGTCAAGTTGTCCCCTAATTGTAAAGCTTCTGTATATGGTATATCCCCATACAAATCTACCAAGTACTGGTAATAGAAGGTTCTCATTATTCTGGCGATTGCTACGTGTCTATCGAAATCCTCACCTTCATAATCAACAATTGATTGAAGGGTACGCATTCCTCTATAAGTATTATCCCAGATTCCATCACCAAAAGAAGTACTTAAGTTGAATCGGAATTCGTCGTCATACCCACCGGTCCAACTATTTACGTTAGGTCCCCAGTTTTGTACCATAGCGTTACCTAAATCATTGGCAGTAACACTAAAGGTATCAAAAGGATCGGCTAAGGCACCGGCAAGAAGTAGATCTGGCGCTACAATATCCTGTGTAGGATCCACTGGAGATTGATTTATATCCAGGTAATCTTCTGAGCAGGAAATTACCCCGCCTAGCATCAAAAATGCTATAAAGAATTTAAATGTTTTTTTCATAATCAATTTTTTTTAAAAGGTTAAATTAACGCCCACACCAAACGTTCTTGTAGGAGGGTATTGACCCACCGTAGCAATTCCTTGGGCATTTGTTGTTGTAAAGTTTGATTCTGGATCGGCATAACCTCTATTTTCCGCTGGAAGTACAGTGAAAGGATTTCTCGCATTTGCACTAATTGTAAGTCCAGTAAGGAATGTATTTTCCAATAATTTCGGATTTAAATCGTATCGTAAAGAAAGCTCCCTTACCTTAAATGCAGTTGCATCAATAACGGATGTTTCACCTAAGTTTCTCATTGCACCCCAGAAGTTTACGTATTCAGCTGCAGTAGTTCCACCAGTTGGAACATTTGTGTTTGCTTCATACACTCCTTCGGATGTTTCGATAGCTGAATTTGGGAAAATAAATGCACCTCTTCCTCCTTGAGCACTTTCTACTAAGTGTCCACTCCACATCATTTGTGATTTGGCATCAGAAAAGAATACGTGACCTGTTCTATAATCCATTGTTGCAGCCAAAGTAAATCCTTTGTAAGAAATAGATGAGCTAAGGTTTAGGATGTAATCAGGTGTTGTGTTACCTAAATTCACTAGGCCTGTTGCCTGAACTGGCATACCAGATGTAGGATTGATCAAGATTCTACCTTGTGGATCTCTTTCGAATCCTGTTCCTTTTATAATTGGAAACTGTTGTCCAACTTCAGCAAAGATTTCTGCATAACCAGTGTAACCTCCTAAGGAAACAGCGTCAGATTGATCAGTAACCTTCACTACTTCAGTGTAACTCTTGGAGTACCCAAAATTTACATCCCATCGTAAATCATCTGTTTTAATAGGTGTGATTCCTAAATCGATTTCTCCACCATAACCTTCAGTTTCTCCCAAGTTAACGTAAGAACCACTTAGTCCTGAAGCAGCTGATGCTCCGATACGCGTAATTTGGTTTTCAGTTGAGAAATTATAGTAAGCTAAATCCAATGTAATACGATCGTTAAAGAATCCAAAGTTTAAACCTACTTCCATGTTGGTGGTAAATTCAGGCTCCAACATAGGGTCATAAACCGTTGTAGGAGATACAAATGAATTTATTCCTTCGTAAGGGAATCCTGGCGCTTGTACATAAACTTCTTGAGTTGCATACGCAGGAATACCTCCATCGTTACCTACTTGTACGTAAGCAACCGAAGCTTTCATATAATTCAATATATCACTCTTAAGACCAGGGATTGCTTTAGTAGCGATGAAACTCAAACCGGCACCTGGATAAAAGAATGAATTGTTTTCAGGATTCAAGGTTGAAGTCCAGTCATTTCTACCAGTTATGTTCAAGAACAAGAAGTCTTTGTAACCTAAGTCAACATTAGCAAACACACCCACTCTTCGCACAGTTGATCTGTCATCATAAGTTACTGCATTATCGAAACCACTTTCCAAGTTGCTTGCGGTATATAAACCAGGTATAGTCAGGCCAGTACCACCAACACTGCTCACAGTATTTTTTTCATACTGGTTATTTCCTCCAATAAGTGCTTGAAAAGAAATATCATCAGAAAGCATGTAGTCAAAATTCACCATTGCATCGGTATAATATCTTTGATAATGCGTAGTGTAGAAACGGAAAGTTGAAGGTGCTGATCTATCAGAACCTGTTAAATCAGTAACATAAGTTGGTTCTGCATATTCATTTTCATACTGTAAATTATCAACAAAAGTAAAAATACCGTTTGTCTTGATAGAAGCACTAATGTTGTCATTGATTTTATAACCAACATCAGCCAGTAAATTGAAACGATTTACATCTCTTTCCCTTCTTCTATTGTCACGTACCCAATATGGGTTCATGTAATAAGCATTCCAGTGACCTTCGTTACCAGAATTTTCAAAACGCTCAATTGGAATGTTTGACGCAGTTTGTAATAACATCATATAAATTCCTTCCGTAGCAGTTGAAGCATAAGATTCTTCTGTTGCTGTATAAGAATAAGTAGCGTTACCTCCGATGGTCCAGTTACCTAATGTTTTTCCAGCATTGAAAGTGAAAGATGAATTGGTAAGCTTGTCGTTTTCAATCACGAAATCAGTTTGCCTGTTACGTGCAGAAAAGGTTGCGTAGCTTTCTTCATCACCAGAAGCAATAGTTACACTATTCTGTAAAGTAGTTCCTGTTTCGAAAAAGTCTTTAATGTGATAAGCACCTCTTGAACTCCAAGGAGCCATAATATAAGAGCCATCAGCTTGAGGAAGACCAACGATAGCCATTTGACCATCAAATTCTGGTCCCCAACCACCATTTTCGTAAGTTAGGTGTTCAAAACCATTTCCTAAAGCCCATCCTTGTCCGTAGCGAGTTTGACGCTCTGGTACAAAAGCTACAGATTCAAAATCCAAAACAGAAGTAGTGGTTACTTTCATTTTTTCACCTTCAGCTCCTTTTTTGGTTGTTACAATGATTACACCGTTAGAACCTTGAGAACCGTATAATGCAGCTCCTGCAGGACCTTTAATTACGTTAGTGGATTCAACCATATTTGGGTTGATAGAAGCTAAATAAGATGCATTTGAAATAGCACCATCAATAACAATAAGAGCTTCGTTGTTTCCAGAAATAGATCTGTTACCTCTTAAGATAATGCGGTTTTCACCTGTTACCCCGTTACTTGTTTGCTTAATCTGCAAACCACTTACTTTACCTGTTAACGCGTTAACAACGTTAGGGTTGTTTGCACGTGTTAATTCTTCAGAATCAACAACATCATAAGCTGTGGCAATTGCATCTTCTTTACGCTTAATACCTAAAGCGGTAACCACAACGGCATCTAGTATCGCTACGTCTGGTTCCATTACTACGTTAATAGTGTTCGCTTCTCCTACAATATGCTCTGCAGTTTTTAAACTTAGAAAGGAGAATACCAAGATATCTCCTTCTGTAGCTTCGATGGCATAATTACCATCAAAATCTGTTTGTACTCCGGTCGAAGTACCTTTAATGACGATGTTTACACCAGGTAAAGGCATTCCGGTATCATCCGTCACTGTCCCCTGGATCGTCTCTGTTTGTGCAAAAGCAACTTGCACAAATAACGCCAGTATCAGCGTTAAAATTCCATTAAACTTTGTTTTCATATTTGTTTTTTATTTGAATTAGCCATTCCAAAAATCTATATTAAAAGTTAATAAACCAAGTTTTGGAGATTCTTTTTTTGTAATTAGTCCGAAAATTTAAGAATTTTTAAGGGTAACTTATTAAAAATGAACTGATAGGCTAAGATGTATTTTCGATTTTGAGAATTGAAAAGATTCTCCTTCAGTTCTCCCGTTTGCTATATTTGCCTTGAGTAAACCGCTTTTGGTACTAAGCGCGAAGCCAATTCCAAAACTGTATAAATTCATATTGTGATTAAAAGAGGGGCTTTTAAAATAAGCCAAATCAAATATGCTATTAATGTAAAGGTCGGGAGATAAAAAATAACGATATTCCGTTTGCAGCGCAGAAAACCTATTGGCGCGTAAACTGTTTTCTGCAAAACCTCTTATGGAATTAATTCCACCAAAACGGAAGAGTTCATTTTCCAGATATTCTTCTGAGAAAAGAATGCTGCTTATGTTGCCGATATAAACGGAATTTTTTTCATTTATATAAAAATTGTGTGCGGCTTGAAATTCGATTTTTTGCTGCTGGATTTCATTGTTTCCGCTATTTCTTTTCCCTGTTGCAAAATCAATGGAGATTAAAGTTTGAATTGGCACCATCCGGTTTTCTGTAACTAGGTTTTGATAAGTCCCTCCCAAGCTGTAGAAATGAGATTTAAAATCTTCAAAATTGCCAAAATCCATATTTTCTTCTTTCAGGCTTGTTGACGTCGTTGAACGATATCCTAAATAAGAGGAGATGGAGTTGCTGATGTTGTATCGGATTTTAAAAATTTGCTCTATATTAATGTAACTTGAATCCTGTTTAAAAATATCCAAAGCCAAATTCACTCCAATGGGGAAATTCAATATATAGGGTAAATCTACTTGGGCGTTAAAATTAATTTGATCATTGCCGTCGCTTTTGTATCTGATATTTAGTTTTTCACCATAATTGAGGTTGTTTTGCAGCTGTAATTTCAAATCACCGGTAAAAGTCAATTTCTTTTCTTCGGAATTGGAAAATCCCAGAAAACCTTCGAACGAATTGTTGTTCTCTTTTTTTATGTATAAATGCACGACGGTTGAATCTGCCGTAAATAATACTTCAGGAGGTTTGATCTGGGACGCAAATGCGATGTTCGATATTTTGTTCGATTGACTGGTTATTTTTTGACTGTTGTACAGCTGTCCTTTTTTTATTTTTAAATAATGTTTTAAAAAAGCGGATGGAAATTTTTCGTAACCATTTATTTTTATTCCGTCTATTGTCCTGGCTTTTGTGACATTTATATCTAATTCAGCAGTAAGCTCATCTTTTTCTTTGGATATATTAATCAGCTTAATTGACGAAAATGCTTCTCCTTTTTCGGTTCTGTACAGAATAAGTTGGTTTAGTATTTTGTCTATATTATATATAGGTATAATAAAATAATTTTCTTCAATCGTCAAAGCAAGATTTTTCAGTTGCTTTCTTTCCGCTTCATTTAAAGAATAATTTAATTTAATGTGGTTGAATTTTTCTCGGAGATAAAGAATCGCTTCAGTAACCGAATCATTTAATTTTTTAATTTCAAAAATTTCAGCATCTATATATCCTGAGTTTTGAGCTTTAAATAATGTGCTATCAATTTCTTTTTTAAGATTTGAAAAATTTTCATGTTTTTGCGTGTATCCTAATTTATCCAGCTCTATTGTTTCCACAGAATCCTTACCTATTATATGAAGCCGAATATTTTGGGAATGCAAACGAGCAACACTAAGTGTTATAAGGAGAAGGCATAGTAGAAAGTTAAACTTCAAGTTTTAAATTTTAGCGATAACGAAATAACGGAATTATTCTTTTTTAATTTTTAAAAAACAGAAAGTTTTAAAAATGCTGAAAATTAATTGTTTGATATTTGAATACTTCAATTTTATTTTTACCTTTGCGAGCCCTAAAAAATAGGGATTTGAATTTTTAATAATAATTAGTGTAGAAGAAATTATGCCAACAATTTCACAATTAGTACGAAAAGGAAGAGCCAAAATAACCAAGAAGAGTAAATCGGCTGCTTTGGATTCGTGCCCTCAAAGACGAGGAGTTTGTACGCGTGTTTACACCACTACGCCAAAAAAACCGAACTCTGCAATGCGTAAAGTTGCAAGGGTAAGGTTGACAAATGGTAAAGAGGTAAACGCATACATTCCTGGAGAAGGACACAATCTGCAAGAGCACTCGATAGTATTGGTTAGAGGCGGAAGAGTAAAAGATTTGCCGGGAGTTAGGTATCACATCGTTCGTGGCGCTTTAGACACCGCTGGTGTAGCAGGTAGAACACAACGTAGATCAAAGTATGGTGCAAAACGCCCGAAGAAGTAATTTTTTAACTTTTATTGTAAAGACATGAGAAAAAGACAGGCCAAAAAAAGACCACTTTTACCAGATCCAAAATTCAACGATCAGTTAGTAACACGCTTTGTTAACATGATGATGTGGGATGGTAAAAAGTCGGTAGCCTTTAAAGTTTTCTATGATGCTATTGCCATTGTAGAAGAGAAAAAACAAGATGACGAGAAGACTGCACTTGAAATGTGGAAAGATGCTTTGTCAAATGTGATGCCTCACGTGGAAGTGCGTAGTCGTCGTGTTGGTGGTGCTACTTTTCAAATTCCGATGCAAATCAGACCAGACCGTAAGGTGTCAACTGCAATGAAGTGGTTGATTAGTTATGCGCGTAAGCGTAATGAAAAATCTATGGCTGCTAAATTGGCGGGTGAAATACTTGCAGCGGCTAAAGAGGAAGGTGCTGCTGTTAAGAAAAGAGTAGATACTCATAAAATGGCTGAAGCTAATAAAGCATTCTCTCACTTTAGATTCTAGAAAATGGCACAAAGAGATTTAAAATATACAAGAAATATAGGTATTGCCGCGCATATTGATGCTGGTAAAACAACTACAACAGAACGTATTCTTTTTTACACAGGAATCAGTCATAAAATAGGGGAGGTTCATGATGGAGCTGCTACTATGGACTGGATGGAACAAGAGCAGGAGCGTGGTATTACAATTACCTCCGCAGCTACTCATTGTAAATGGAGCTATAGAGATCAAGAATACACGCTTAACATCATCGATACTCCTGGGCACGTTGATTTTACCGTAGAGGTAGAACGTTCTTTGCGTATTCTTGACGGGATGGTTGCTTTGTTCAGTGCGGTAGACGGGGTAGAGCCTCAGTCTGAAACTGTTTGGAGACAAGCAGATAAATACAAAGTTCCAAGATTGGGATTTGTAAATAAAATGGATCGTCAAGGTGCTGATTTTTTTAATGTTTGCAGACAAGTAAGGGAAATGTTGGGTGGAAACCCGGTTCCTTTGCAAGTTCCAATTGGAGATGAAGTTGATTTTAAAGGAGTAGTTGATCTTATTTCAAAGAAAGCTATTATTTGGAATGAAGATGACTACGGAATGACTTACGAAACCATTGAAATTCCAGAAGAATTGATGGATGACGTAAATAAATATAGAGCTGAATTGGTTGAAGCTGTTGCTGAATATGATGAGCAGTTGATGGAAAAATTCTTCGAAGACGAAAGTTCGATCACGGAGGATGAAATTATTGCTGCCCTAAGAGCTGCAACCATTGATATGTCTATTATTCCAATGATGTGTGGTTCTTCTTTTAAGAATAAAGGAGTGCAAGCTATGTTGGATGCGGTTATGAGATATCTTCCTTCTCCGGTGGATATTGAGGCTATTGAAGGAATTAATCCTGATACCGAAAAACCTGAAACTCGTAAGCCTTCTGTTGATTCCCCTTTCTCGGCTTTGGCTTTTAAAATAGCAACAGATCCTTTTGTGGGTCGTTTGGCTTTTTTCAGGGTTTATTCAGGAGCATTGGATGCAGGTTCTTACATTTTGAACAATCGTTCTGGTAAAAAGGAAAGGATTTCAAGAATTTATCAAATGCATGCCAACAAACAGGAACCTATCGACAGAATTGAAGCTGGGGATATTGGTGCTGCTGTTGGTTTTAAAGATATAAAAACCGGGGACACGCTTACAGATGAGAAACATCCTATAGTTTTGGAGTCTATGTCTTTCCCGATACCTGTAATTGGTATCGCGGTGGAGCCAAAAACTAAAGCCGATGTTGACAAAATGGGTATGGCTTTGGCGAAACTAGCTGAGGAAGATCCTACATTCCAGGTTAAGACTGATGAAGCTTCTGGTCAAACTATTATTTCCGGTATGGGTGAACTTCATTTGGAGATTTTGGTAGATAGATTGAAGCGTGAGTTTAAGGTTGAAGTAAATGAAGGAGAACCTCAAGTAGAGTATAAAGAAACCGTTACTAAGTCTGCAGCTCATAGAGAAGTTTATAAAAAACAATCTGGAGGTAGAGGTAAGTTTGGTGATATTATTTTCGAAATGGGTCCTGCTGATGAGGATTTCAAAGGTCCTGGACTTCAATTTGTTGATGAAGTAAAAGGTGGGCGTATTCCGAAAGAATTTATACCCTCGGTAGAAAAAGGATTTAAAGAAGCTATGAAAAATGGTCCTTTAGCTGGTTTCCAAATGGATACTTTAAAAGTTGTTTTGAAAGATGGATCTTTCCACCCTGTGGATTCTGATCAACTTTCTTTCGAATTGGCTGCTAAAATGGGATATAAGGAAGCTGCAAAAAAGGCTGGGGCTGTTATTTTGGAGCCTATAATGAAAATAGAAGTTGTTACCCCTGAAGAAAACATGGGTGATATCGTTGGTGATTTGAATAGAAGGAGAGGACAAGTTAATGACATGGGTGATCGTTCCGGTGCGAAAGTTATTAAAGCTGAAGTGCCATTGTCGGAAATGTTCGGTTATGTTACCACGCTAAGAACTTTGTCTTCTGGACGTGCAACATCTACAATGGAATTTTCTCATTATGCTGAAACACCTTCTAATATTTCGGAAAACGTGATAAAAGCATCAAAGGGATCTAACGATTAATTATTAGGAAAATGAGTCAAAAAATCAGAATAAAACTAAAATCTTACGATCACAATTTGGTGGATAAATCTGCTGAGAAGATTGTAAAAACAGTTAAAAGTACTGGAGCTGTAGTAACTGGGCCAATTCCTTTGCCTACGCATAAGAAAATTTTTACTGTATTGCGTTCTCCGCACGTGAATAAGAAGTCTCGGGAACAATTTCAATTAAGCTCATATAAGAGATTGCTTGATATTTACAGTTCTTCTTCAAAAACTATTGACGCTTTGATGAAACTTGAATTGCCAAGTGGGGTTGAAGTTGAAATAAAAGTGTGATGAAAATAAATTTCCCTATCAACGGTAGGGAAATTAATCTTTTTAATTTTTAAAAATTAAAAAGGTAAAACAATAATGAGTTTTAATTAATAATTATAAGTATGTCTGGGTTAATAGGAAAAAAGATAGGCATGACCAGTATTTTTGACGAGAACGGGAAAAATATTCCTTGTACTGTTATACAGGCTGGTCCATGTGTAGTTACCCAAGTCAGAACCGAAGAGGTTGACGGGTATGAAGCAATTCAACTCGGTTTCGATGACAAGTCAAACAAAAATGCTACGAAGGCGGCCCAAGGTCACTTTAAAAAGGCTGGTACGGATGTTAAGAGAAAAGTTGTCGAATTCCAAGGGTTTGAAGAAAATTACAAATTAGGTGATACAATTACTGTGGAGCACTTTATTGAGGGAGAATTTGTTGATATAGCAGGTACTTCAAAAGGTAAAGGTTTCCAAGGCGTTGTAAAGCGTCACGGATTTGGAGGTGTTGGACAAGCAACTCACGGTCAGCACAACAGATTAAGAGCTCCTGGTTCTATTGGTGCGGCTTCTTATCCTGCTAGAGTATTCAAAGGAATGCGAATGGCTGGTAGAATGGGTGGTGAAAGAGTTAAAGTAGAAAACCTTAGAGTTTTAAAAGTTGTAGCAGATAAAAATTTGCTCGTTGTAAAAGGAGCTGTTCCTGGACACAAGAACTCTTACGTAATCATTGAGAAATAATGAAAGTATCAGTATTAGATATAAAAGGAAAAGAAACAGGTAGAAGTGCAGAACTTTCTGACGCTGTTTTCGGAATAGAACCTAACAATCACGCTGTATATCTTGATGTAAAGCAGTATTTGGCAAATCAGAGACAAGGGACTCATAAAGCTAAAGAACGCGCAGAGATTTCTGGAAGCACTAGAAAAATCAAAAAGCAAAAGGGAACTGGTACAGCAAGAGCAGGAAGTATTAAAAGTCCAATTTTTAAAGGTGGAGGTCGAATTTTTGGGCCAAGACCAAGAAATTATGGATTTAAATTGAATAAAAATTTAAAACGATTGGCTAGAAAATCAGCCTTGACTTTAAAGGCTAATCAAAAGGCAATCGTGGTAGTTGAGGATTTTTCATTTGATACACCTAAAACCAAAAACTTTATTGATGTTTTAAAGGCTTTAGGTATAGAAAACAAAAAATCTTTAATAGTGTTGGGTGATTCAAATAAAAATGTATATTTGTCGTCACGCAATTTAAAGACTTCTGAAGTCGTAAGTAGTTCAGAATTAAGCACTTATAAAATTTTAAATGCTAATAATGTTGTGCTTTTAGAGGGTTCTTTAGAAGGAATTGAGTCAAATTTAAGTAAATAAGCGTTATGAATATCTTGATAAAACCTATTATTACAGAGAAAGCTACAGCTGACAGTGAACTAAATAACTGTTATGGCTTTGTGGTGAAAAATAGCGCTAATAAAATCGAAATTAAAAAAGCAGTTGAATCTGTTTATGGTATTTCGGTTACTAAAGTGAGGACTATGAATGTTCGCCCGGACCGCAAAACCCGATATACGAAAAAGGGAATGGTTACTGGTAAAACAAGTGCTTATAAAAAAGCAATTGTACAGGTGGCGGAAGGTGAAACTATTGATTTATATAATAATCTTTAAGATTAAAGAATGTCAGTTAGAAAATTAAAACCAATTACCCCCGGACAGCGATTTAGAGTTGTGAATGGATTTGACGCCATTACAACTGATAAGCCGGAAAAAAGCCTTTTGGCTCCGAAGAAAAGATCGGGTGGTAGAAACAGTCAAGGAAAAATGACCATGCGCTATTTAGGTGGTGGTCATAAAAAGCGTTACAGAATTATAGACTTTAAGCGTGACAAACAGGGAATTCCTGCAACTGTTGCGACTATTGAATATGATCCAAACAGAACTGCTTTTATTGCATTGTTGAATTATCAAGATGGTGAGAAAAGATATATTGTTGCTCAAAATGGACTTCAGGTTGGGCAAAATGTAGTTTCTGGAATTGATTCAGCGCCTGAAATTGGAAATGCTATGCCTTTGGAGAATATTCCTTTAGGTACGATCATTTCTTGTATTGAGCTAAGACCTGGGCAGGGAGCTGTGATGGCTCGAAGTGCCGGTGCTTTTGCTCAATTAATGGCAAGAGAAGGAAAATATGCAACTGTAAAATTACCTTCAGGAGAAATCCGAAGAATTTTATCTGCTTGTGTCGCTACGATTGGAGCTGTTTCCAATAGTGATCATCAACTTTTGGTTTCCGGTAAAGCGGGAAGAAGTAGATGGTTGGGAAGAAGGCCTCGAACAAGACCAGTTGCGATGAACCCAATAGATCACCCAATGGGTGGTGGTGAAGGACGTTCTTCTGGAGGACATCCACGTTCTAGAAAAGGTTTACCTGCAAAAGGGTACAGAACCAGATCTAAGACTAAGGCGAGTAATAAATATATTGTAGAACGTAGAAAGAAATAATAAGATATGGCACGTTCATTAAAAAAAGGACCTTACGTTCACTATAAATTAGAGAAGAAATTAACTCAGAATACCGATGCTGGTAAAAAAGCGGTGATCAAGACTTGGTCTAGAGCCTCTATGATTACACCAGATTTTGTAGGGCAAACTATTGCTGTTCATAACGGTCGTCAATTTGTTCCTGTTTATATTACTGAAAATATGGTAGGGCACAAATTAGGGGAATTTTCACCAACGCGTTCTTTTAGAGGGCATGCTGGTGCTAAAAATAAAGGTAAAAAATAATTGAAGCTATGGGAGTTCGTAAAAGAGAAAGAGCAGAGCAAATAAAAGAAGCTAAAAAGCAAGTAGCTTTTGCTAAGTTGAATAACTGCCCTACTTCACCTAGAAAAATGCGGTTGGTTGCAGATTTAGTTCGTGGTGAGAAAGTAGAAAGAGCGCTTCATATATTAAAGTTTAATTCTAAAGAGTCTTCTCGTCGTTTGGAGAAATTGCTTTTATCGGCAATTGCTAACTGGCAAATGAAAAATGAGGATGCTAGTATAGAAGAAGCTGAACTTTTTGTTAAAGAGATTAGAGTGGATGGTGGAAGTATGTTGAAAAGACTACGTCCCGCACCACAAGGTCGCGCACATAGAATAAGAAAACGTTCCAACCATGTAACATTGGTTCTTGGGGCAAACAATAATACACAAAGCTAGTAAAGAGTATGGGACAAAAGACAAATCCAATCGGTAATCGCCTTGGTATCATTAGAGGATGGGAATCCAACTGGTATGGAGGAAATGACTACGGCGACAAATTGGCCGAAGACGATAAGATTAGAAAATATATCCATGCTCGTTTATCAAAAGCGAGTGTATCCAGAGTAATTATTGAGCGTACACTAAAACTTGTAACCGTTACTATCACGACGGCTCGTCCTGGTATCATTATTGGTAAAGGGGGTCAAGAGGTAGACAAGTTGAAAGAAGAGCTTAAAAAAATTACAGACAAAGAAGTTCAAATAAATATTTTTGAAATTAAAAGACCAGAACTTGACGCTTTCCTTGTTGGTTCAAGTGTTGCGCGTCAAATTGAGAATAGAATTTCATACCGTCGTGCAATAAAGATGGCGATTGCCGCTGCAATGAGAATGAACGCGGAAGGTATCAAAATTCAAATTTCTGGTCGTTTAAATGGTGCTGAAATGGCACGTTCAGAATCTTACAAAGATGGACGTATTCCTTTGTCAACATTTAGAGCCGACATTGATTATGCTTTAGTTGAGGCACATACTACTTATGGTAGATTAGGTGTTAAAGTATGGATTATGAAAGGTGAAGTTTACGGTAAACGAGAACTTACTCCACTTGTTGGTATGACCAAGAAACAAGGAGGAAAAACAGCAGCCGGAGGACGAGGTGGAAATACAAAACCACGTCGTAGAAAGTAATTTTTTAAAGTAAGAAAAATGTTACAGCCTAAAAGAACAAAATATCGCAAGATGCAAAAAGGCCGTATGAAAGGTAATGCCAATAGAGGACATATGCTTTCAAACGGAACCTTTGGAATTAAATCTTTAGATTCGAATTTTTTAACTGCAAGACAAATTGAAGCAGCGCGTATTGCCGCTACTCGTTATATGAAAAGAGAAGGTTCATTATGGATTAAAATTTTTCCGGATAAGCCTATAACTAAAAAACCTCTTGAAGTACGTATGGGTAAAGGTAAGGGTGCAGTTGAATATTGGGTAGCAGTGGTTAAACCAGGGAGAATGCTTTTCGAAGTTGGAGGTGTTCCTTTTGAAGTTGCAAAAGAAGCGTTACGCTTGGCGGCTCAAAAGCTTCCGGTGAAAACAAAATTTGTAGTAGCTAGGGATTATCAAGCTTAATTAGACAGTTATGAAACAATCAGAAGTAAGAGAGTTATCTGTAGCAGAATTGCAAGAAGAGCTTAGCAAGTCTAAGAAAGCATATTCAGAACTGAAAATGGCTCACGCAATTTCGCCATTAGAGAACCCAATGCAGATTAGATCTGTAAGAAAAACTATTGCGCGTATTGCAACCGAGTTAACCAAAAGAGAATTACAATAAATGTTATTCTGCTGAAAGATGGAAAAAAGAAATTTAAGAAAAGAACGTATAGGTGTTGTTACAAGTAACAAAATGACGAAATCAATCGTGGTTTCAGAAGTTAAAAAAGTAAAACACCCCATGTATGGAAAATTCGTTTTGAAAACGAAAAAATATGTGGCACACGACGAAACAAACGACTGCAACATTGGAGATACAGTGAAAATAATGGAAACACGTCCATTGAGTAAATCCAAATGTTGGAGATTAGTAGAAATTATTGAAAGAGCGAAGTAATTATGGTACAACAAGAGTCTAGATTAAAAGTAGCAGACAATACCGGGGCAAAAGAAGTTTTGACTATTCGTGTATTGGGAGGTACAAAAAGAAGATACGCTTCTGTAGGAGACAAAATAGTTGTCAGTGTAAAAGAAGCTACTCCAAATGGAAACATTAAAAAAGGAGCAGTTTCAACCGCAGTTGTTGTTCGTACCAGCAAAGAAGTACGCAGACCAGACGGATCATATATCCGTTTTGATGATAATGCATGTGTTCTATTGAACCCATCGGGCGAAATGAGAGGAACACGTGTTTTTGGTCCTGTGGCTAGAGAACTTCGTGACAAACAATTCATGAAAATTGTTTCATTGGCACCAGAAGTGCTTTAATACAAAGAATGATGACAAAGCTTAAAATTAAATCAGGAGATACTGTACGTGTTATTGCCGGAAACCATAAAGGTCAAGAAGGGAAGGTTACACGAATTCTGATTGAAAAAAACAAAGCCGTTGTGGAAGGAGTGAATTTGGTTTCGAAACATCAAAAACCAAGTGCATCAAATCCGCAGGGAGGAATAGTGAAAAAGGAAGCTCCTATTCATATTTCCAACCTTTCTTTACTTACGAAAAAAGGTGAAACAACAAGAGTTGGTTTTAGAATGGAAGGTGATAAGAAGGTGAGGTTTTCTAAGAAATCAAATGAAGTAATATAGTTATGGGATACGTACCAAGACTTAAACAAGAGTATAAAGAGAGAGTAATCTCAGCTCTTACCGAAGAATTCAGCTATGTAAATGTAATGCAGGTTCCAAAACTTAAAAAAATTGTTTTGAGCCGCGGCGTAGGTGCAGCTGTTGCAGATAAAAAACTTATTGATCATGCAGTGGATGAACTTACTGCTATAACAGGTCAAAAGGCAGTTTCTACGATCTCTAAAAAGGATGTTGCTTCTTTTAAATTGCGAAAAGGTATGCCAATTGGGGCAAAAGTTACTTTACGTGGAGAGAGAATGTACGAATTTTTGGATCGATTGGTTACTTCAGCCTTGCCAAGGGTTCGTGATTTCAACGGAATTAAAGCAACTGGTTTTGATGGAAGAGGAAATTATAATTTAGGGATTACAGAACAAATTATTTTTCCAGAAATTGATATTGATAAAGTGAACAGGATTAATGGAATGGATATCACTTTTGTTACTTCAGCAGAAACCGATAAAGAAGCTAAATCATTGTTAACCGAACTGGGATTACCTTTTAAAAAGAATTAATTATGGCTAAAGAATCAATGAAAGCCCGAGAGGTGAAAAGACAAAAAGCAGTTGTTAAATATGCAGAAAAACGCAAAGCTTTAAAAGAAGCTGGTGATTATGAAGCATTGCAGAGACTGCCAAAAAACGCTTCACCGGTTCGTTTGCATAATCGTTGTAAATTGACAGGAAGACCTAGAGGTTATATGAGGGTATTTGGTATTTCTCGAGTTACATTTAGGGAAATGGCAAATCAAGGATTAATTCCAGGAGTAAGAAAAGCTAGCTGGTAAGATTATTAATTGGAAGTAGGTTTGATCTTAAATTGGTCAAAAACCATTTCCGCAAATAAAAATAAATGAATACAGATCCTATTGCAGATTATTTGACAAGAATTAGAAACGCAGTGGCCGCAAACCATAGAGTGGTAGAAATACCTGCTTCTAATTTGAAAAAGGAAATTACTAAGATTTTGTTCGATCAAGGATATATTCTTAGTTATAAATTTGAAACCGATACTCCTCAAGGTAGTATTAAAATAGCTCTTAAATATGACAAGCTTACTAAGGAGCCGGTCATAAAGAAAATTCAACGTATTAGTAAACCTGGTTTACGTAAATATGCTGGCGCTCATGAATTACCAAGGATCCTTAATGGTCTTGGTATTGCCATTGTTTCTACTTCTCACGGAGTAATGACAGGAAAACAGGCACAACAAGAGAAAGTTGGCGGCGAGGTATTGTGTTACGTTTACTAAAACTAAAAGACGAAAGAAATGTCAAGAATAGGTAAAAATCCCATTACAATTCCTCAAGACGTAACAGTTGATGTTAAGGATGGCGTTGTAACGGTAAAAGGAAAATTAGGAGAATTAACTCAGGAAATTCAGGATATTGATATAAAAATCGAAGATGGTGTTATAACATTTGAACGTCCTTCCGAGAAAAAAGATCATAAAGCAAAACACGGATTATACCGGGCTTTGGTCAATAATATGATTGAAGGGGTTTCAAAAGGGTTTACAAAGGAACTTGAATTGGTTGGAGTTGGTTATAGAGCTTCTAATCAAGGTCAAAAATTAGATATTGCAGTTGGGTATTCTCATAACATTGTCTTAGATTTGGCGCCTGAAGTAAAGGTTGAGACTATTTCCGATAAAGGTAAAAATCCGATCGTGAAATTGACTTCATTTGATAAACAATTGATTGGTCAAATTGCAGCAAAAATACGCTCTTTCCGCGCGCCAGAACCATATAAAGGTAAAGGTATCAAGTTTAAAGGAGAAGAGTTAAGAAGAAAAGCAGGTAAATCAGCTTAATAAAGTTTAGTTATGGCATTTTCAAAACAAGAAAGAAGAGAAAAAATAAAGCGAAGAATTCGCAAAGATATAACTGGGACTTCAGCGAGACCAAGATTGTCTGTTTTTAGAAGTAATAAAGAAATTTATGCTCAAATAGTTGATGATGTTACTGGTAAAACCATAGTGGCAGCTTCGTCAAGAGATAAAGAGCTTACTTCCAAGGAAGTAAATAAATCTGAACAGGCTGTGTTAGTTGGTAAAGCGATTGCTGAAAAAGCATTGAAAGCCGGAGTAGAAACCATTTCTTTCGATAGAGGTGGATACTTATATCATGGAAGAGTAAAATCATTGGCAACGGGTGCTCGAGAGGCAGGTCTTAAATTTTAAATAGTATGTATCAAGATTATAAAAATGTAGAGCTTGTAAAACCAAGTGGTTTAGAATTAAAAGACCATTTGGTAGGAGTACAGCGCGTTACAAAGGTTACTAAAGGTGGTAGAGCTTTCGGGTTTTCTGCGATTGTTGTAGTAGGGGATGAGAATGGAGTGGTTGGCCACGGATTGGGAAAATCTAAAGAAGTTGCTGACGCTATTGCAAAAGCTATAGAAGACGCGAAGAAGAATTTAGTTAGAATTCCATTGAATAAAGGAACTATTCCTCACGAACAAAAGGGGAAATACGGTGGAGCTAGGGTTCTTTTGATTCCTGCTGCAACAGGTACTGGAGTAATTGCCGGTGGAGCAATCCGTGCGGTTTTGGAATCTGTTGGTGTTAAAGACGTATTGTCTAAAAACCAAGGATCTTCGAATCCACACAACGTAGTAAAAGCAACATTTGATGCTTTATTGCAATTAAGAAGTGCTGATACTGTGGCAAAACAGAGAGGTATTTCATTGGAAAAAGTTTTTAAAGGATAAACACAAGGTACGATGGGAAAAATTAGAGTTACGAAAGTAAAAAGTGCTATAAAGCGTCCGCAAAACCAAAAGCGCACTCTCGAAGCTTTAGGCCTGAAAAAAATTGGTCAGGTTGTAGAGCATGAAAATACGCCAAATATCCTTGGTATGATAAATAAAGTTAATCACTTGGTTTCTGTTGAAGAAACGAAATAATAAGCTCAAATGAATTTAAATAACTTAAAACCTGCAGAAGGTTCAGTTAAAAATAGCGGTAAACGTGTAGGACGCGGAGAAGGTTCCGGTAAAGGTGGAACTTCTACCCGTGGACATAAAGGAGCTAAATCACGTTCTGGTTATTCTAAAAAGATTGGATTTGAAGGTGGTCAAATGCCGCTTCAAAGACGTGTTCCTAAATTTGGTTTTACCAATATAAATAGAAAGGAATACCAAGGTATTAATTTAGATACTTTACAATCTTTGGTTGACGAAGGTAGAATTTCTGATGTTGTTGACATGGAAGTCTTAATCGAAAATGGATTGGCTGGAAAATCAGAAATGGTGAAAATTTTGGGTAGAGGTGAATTAAAGGCGAAGTTAAAGATATCTGTTCATAAATTTACGGCATCAGCTAAAGAAGCGATTGAAGCGGCTGGCGGTGAAGCTATTACTTTATAATAGATAGAAAATGAAAAAATTCATCGATTCATTAAAAAACGTTTGGAAAATTGAGGAGCTGAGAAACCGTATTATCGTTACTCTCGGTTTGCTATTAGTGTATCGTTTTGGAGCTCAAGTAGTGCTTCCTGGGATTGATGCATCGCAATTAAGTAATTTGGCCAGTCAAACCGATAGTGGTTTGTTGGGATTGTTAAATGCTTTTACGGGAGGTGCATTTTCGAACGCTTCTGTTTTTGCATTGGGGATCATGCCATATATTTCTGCCTCTATTGTTGTACAATTAATGGGAATTGCTGTTCCTTATTTACAAAAGTTACAAAAGGAAGGTGAAAGTGGCAGGAGGAAAATAAATCAAATTACAAGATGGCTTACCATTGCTATTACTTTGGTTCAAGGTCCTGGTTACATCTACAATCTTTTTGCGACATTGCCTTCCAGCGCATTTTTGTTGGGAAGTGATGTTACCTTTGTAGCTTCATCAGTGATCATTTTGGCCACTGGTACTATTTTTGCCATGTGGTTGGGCGAAAAAATCACCGATAAAGGTATTGGAAATGGAATTTCACTTTTAATTATGGTGGGTATAATTGCAACCTTGCCAATGTCATTTGTTCAAGAATGGATATCAAGGGTTACAGAATCCAATGGTGGAATGATTATGATCCTTATTGAATTGGTAATTTGGTTTGTTGTGATCTTAGCATCTGTAATGCTTGTGATGGCTGTAAGACAGATTCCGGTTCAATATGCTAGAAGAACTGCATCTGGAGGTTATGAGAAGAATGCCGTTGGTTCACGTCAATATATTCCTCTGAAATTAAATGCTTCTGGTGTAATGCCAATTATTTTTGCGCAAGCAATTATGTTTATCCCTGCTGCCGTTGCCGGTCTGTCAGAATCTGATACGGCGCAAGGAGTTACGGCTGCATTTAGTGATATTTTTGGATTTTGGTACAATTTGGTATTTGCTCTTTTAATTATTGTGTTTACATATTTTTATACAGCAATTACAGTACCGACCAATAAAATGGCTGATGATTTAAAACGTAGTGGAGGATTCGTTCCCGGTATTAGGCCTGGTTCGGAAACTGCTGAATATTTAGATAGGATAATGTCTCAAATTACACTTCCTGGATCTATTTTCTTAGCGCTTATTGCTGTGTTCCCAGCAATTGTTTATCAACTAGGCGTACAGCAAGGTTGGGCATTGTTCTTTGGTGGTACTTCTTTATTAATCATGGTTGGAGTTGCAATTGACACTATGCAGCAAGTAAATTCTTATTTGTTGAATAGACATTATGACGGCTTGATGAAAACCGGTAAAAACAGAAAAGCAGTAGCTTAGGTTATGGCAAAACAATCGGCAATAGAACAAGACGGAACAATTATTGAAGCATTGTCAAACGCAATGTTTCGAGTTGAATTAGAGAATGGTCATGTAGTGACTGCACACATTTCGGGTAAGATGAGGATGCATTACATTAAATTATTGCCCGGAGATAAAGTTAAATTAGAAATGAGTCCTTATGATTTATCTAAGGCTCGAATAACTTACAGATACTAATTAAGATGAAAGTTAGAGCATCAGTTAAAAAAAGAAGTGCCGAGTGCAAAATTGTGCGTAGAAAAGGCAGACTTTACGTAATTAACAAAAAGAATCCTAGATTTAAACAAAGACAAGGGTAATTATGGCAAGAATTGCAGGTGTTGATATACCAAAACAAAAGCGAGGAGTTATAGCGTTAACCTATATCTTCGGAATTGGCAAAAGTAGGGCTCAAGAGATCCTTAAAAAAGCTGAAGTAGACGAAAGCAAAAAAGTTTCTGATTGGAACGATGATGAAATCGGAAGAATTAGGGATGAAGTAGGTGGGTTTAAAATTGAAGGTGAATTGCGTTCTGAAATTCAAATGAACATTAAGCGATTAATGGACATTGGAAGTTACAGAGGGATTCGTCATAGATCAGGACTTCCTTTAAGAGGACAACGTACCAAAAACAACTCCAGAACTAGAAAAGGAAGAAGAAAAACAGTTGCCAACAAGAAAAAAGCAACTAAATAGTAAGTAGTATGGCAAAGACAACTCAAAAAAAACGCAAGGTAATTGTTGAGTCCAATGGAGAAGCACACGTTACCGCTTCTTTTAACAATATCATTATATCTTTGACAAACAAAAAAGGTGATGTTATTTCTTGGTCTTCAGCTGGTAAAATGGGCTTTAGAGGATCTAAGAAAAACACTCCTTACGCTGCGCAATTGGCAGCTGAAGATGCTTCCAAAGTTGCTCGTGAAGCTGGTTTGCGCAAAGTAAAGGTTTTTGTAAAAGGACCTGGAAATGGTAGGGAATCTGCAATTAGATCTCTTCACAATGCAGGAATTGAGGTAACTGAAATTATTGATGTTACTCCATTACCACATAACGGATGTCGTCCTCCTAAAAGACGTAGAGTTTAATAAATAAGTATAAACAAAAGTAGAAGGATATAGATTATCGAAGGAAAGAGACCTTAATTCATAATCTCTTCTATTAAACACAAACTAAGAAATGGCAAGATATACTGGTCCACAGACTAAAATAGCACGTAAATTTGGCGAAGCTATTTTTGGAGATGACAAGTCTTTTGAAAAAAGAAATTATCCTCCGGGACAACACGGGAACAACCGTCGTCGCGGTAAAAAATCTGAATATGCTATCCAATTAATGGAGAAGCAAAAGGCAAAATACACCTACGGTATTCTAGAACGCCAGTTTAGAAACATGTTTGAAAGAGCTACTAGAGCTCAAGGAATTACCGGGGAAGTACTTTTGCAATTATGCGAATCTCGTTTGGATAACGTAGTTTACCGAATGGGAGTAGCACCTTCAAGAAGAGGAGCAAGACAACTTGTGTCACACAGACATATAACTGTAAATGGAGAATTGGTAAACATTCCTTCTTATCAACTAAAAGCTGGTGATGTTGTTGGGGTAAGAGAGAAATCCAAATCTCTTGATGCTATTCAAAGCGCTCTTTCCAACTCTAGCAATGTCTATGAGTGGATCACATGGAACAATGAAACAAAACAAGGTACTTTTGTTTCTGTACCTGGAAGAATTCAAATTCCAGAAAATATAAATGAACAATTCATCGTCGAATTATATTCGAAATAATAATTCACAGAAGTCGTAATATGGCAATACTAAATTTTCAGAAGCCCGATAAAGTTATAATGATTGATTCTACCGATTTCGAAGGGAAATTTGAATTTCGTCCTTTGGAACCAGGTTACGGATTAACGGTTGGTAACGCTTTAAGAAGAGTGCTGTTATCTTCATTGGAAGGATTCGCAATCACTTCTGTTCGCATTGAAGGAGTTGATCACGAATTTTCAACCATACCAGGTGTGGTGGAAGATGTTACAGAAATTATTTTAAACCTGAAACAACTTAGGCTTAAAAGGCAAATTGATGAAATAGACAATGAAGCCGTTACTATTTCTGTTTCTGGTCAAGATCAACTGACAGCTGGGGATTTTCAAAAATTCATTTCAGGTTTTCAAGTTCTAAACCCTGATTTGGTAATTTGTAACCTTGATAGGAAAGTGAGCTTCAATATGGAGATCACAGTTGAAAAGGGTCGAGGATATGTTCCTGCTGAAGAAAACAGAAAATCAAATGCACCTCTTGGTACTATTTTTACTGATTCTATTTACACACCTGTAAAGAACGTGAAATACAGTATTGAGAATTACCGTGTAGAGCAAAAAACCGATTACGAAAAATTGATTTTCGAAATCGTTACAGACGGTTCTATTCATCCTAAAGATGCATTGACAGAGGCAGCAAAAACATTGATTCACCATTTCATGTTATTCTCTGACGAGCGTATCACTTTAGAAGCTGATGAAATTGCTCAAACTGAAACTTATGATGAAGAATCCCTTCACATGAGACAACTGCTAAAAACAAAATTAGTAGACATGGACCTTTCAGTAAGAGCATTGAATTGCTTGAAAGCTGCAGAAGTAGATACCTTGGGAGACCTTGTTTCTTACAACAAAAATGACTTGATGAAGTTTAGGAATTTTGGTAAAAAATCCCTTACCGAGCTTGAGGAATTGGTAAATAACAAAGGTTTGAACTTTGGAATGGATCTTTCAAAATATAAATTAGATAAAGACTAAACCTAGAAGGGAGACATATAGATTTAAGACGTAAGATTTTTTAATGAAGCGTTGTCTAAAATCTAGTATCTAACATCTAACATCTTATAAAAATGAGACACGGAAAAAAAATAAATCATTTAGGAAGAAAAACAGCACACCGTAAGGCTATGTTGGCTAATATGGCATGTTCCCTAATTGAACACAAAAGAATCAATACTACTGTGGCAAAAGCAAAAGCATTAAAGCAATTTGTTGAGCCAATGGTTACAAAATCGAAAGAAGATACTACACACAACAGAAGATTGGTGTTTAGTAAGCTTAGAGATAAAAATGCAGTTTCAGAATTATTTCGTGATGTTGCCGCAAAAGTAGGCGATCGTCCTGGGGGATATACTCGAATTATTAAATTGGGTAATCGTTTGGGAGATAATGCGGATATGGCAATGATTGAATTGGTTGATTACAATGAAACGTACAATCTAAGTAAACCAGAAAAGAAAAAATCTACACGTAGAGCTGGTAAGGGTAAGAAGGCGGTTGCCGAAACCACTCCTGCTCCTGAAGCTACTGAGAATAAAAAGGAAGATTCTAAAAAAGAAGACTCTAAAAAAGGAGATGCTAACGAAGAGTAGGATGAATTTTTTCTATAATTAATAAAAGAGGATAAACTTTAATAGTTTATCCTTTTTTTATATCCAAAAATCGAGAACTATTTTAATTTTGTAAAAACTAAAAAAGCAATGAAATACCAAACTAAAGGAAAGGCTATTGTGCTGTTGGAAGATGGAACCATTTTTCACGGGAAAGCAGTTGGAGACAAAAAGGGAACTGCTTTTGGAGAAGTTTGTTTTAATACCGGAATGACAGGTTACCAGGAAATATTTACCGACCCTTCATACTATGGGCAAATTATGATCACAACAAATGCTCATATTGGGAATTATGGTGCTTACGACGAGGAAACCGAAAGTGATAACATAAAAATTGCCGGACTCATCTGTAAGAACTTTAGTGATAATTATTCACGGGTTGGGGCCGATAGTTCACTTCGGGAATTTTTGGATAAAAATAATTTGTTGGCTATTTCAGATGTAGATACCCGGGCTTTGGTGACATATATTCGCGAAAATGGGGCAATGAATGTTGCCATATCCACAGATGTTGATAATATTTCGGAATTAAAAAAGCAACTCGACGCAATTCCCAACATGGAAGGATTGGAGTTGGCTTCAAAAGTGTCCACCAAAGAACCTTATTTTATTGGGGATGAAAATGCGAAGTATAAAGTAGCGGCTTTAGATATCGGTGTTAAAAGGAATATTCTGAAACATCTCACAAAACGAGATGTTTACGTACAGGTTTTTCCTTACAATACGAGTTTTTCAGAAATGGAAAAATGGAATCCAGATGGATATTTCTTATCTAACGGCCCTGGCGATCCACAACCGTTAAAGAACGCAATTGATGTCGCCAAAAATGTAATTGAAGAGAATAAACCCATCTTTGGAATTTGTTTGGGTCATCAAGTGATTGCGTTGGCCAACGGAATTTCCACTTATAAAATGCATCATGGGCATAGGGGAATTAATCATCCCATAAAAAACAATAATACGGGAAAGGGCGAAATTACTTCTCAAAACCACGGATTTGCAATTAACAAAGAAGAGGCGGAAGCGCATCCTGATATTGAAATCACGCATTATCATTTAAACGATGAAACTGTTGCAGGTTTGAAAATGAAAAGCAAAAATTGTTTTTCTATCCAATACCATCCGGAAGCAAGTCCTGGGCCGCACGATGCGAGCTATCTATTCGATGAATTTGTTGAAATGATCAAAGAACATAAACAATAAAACTTTCCATTTAAAAAAAATCAAGTTATGAGTATCATCATTAATATCCATGCCCGACAAATTTTTGATTCAAGAGGAAATCCAACCGTAGAAGTAGATGTAACTACCGAAAATGGAATGATGGGAAGAGCCGCAGTTCCCTCGGGAGCTTCAACTGGTGAACACGAAGCGGTAGAGCTTCGGGATGGTGGCGAAAGTTTTATGGGAAAAGGTGTTCTTAAAGCGGTGGAGAATGTGAATACAATTATCGCAGAGGAACTCCTTGGTTTTTCGGTTTTTGATCAGAATTTAATTGATCAAACAATGATAGAAATTGATGGTACCCCAAATAAATCAAAATTGGGTGCAAACGCTATTTTAGGTGTTTCTTTGGCAGTTGCAAAAGCGGCAGCGGCAGAACTTAATATGCCGTTATATCGTTACGTTGGCGGGGTCAGTGCAAACACGTTACCGGTGCCAATGATGAATATTATCAATGGTGGTTCTCACAGTGACGCCCCAATTGCTTTTCAGGAGTTCATGGTAATGCCGGTAAAAGCAGAATCTTTCTCACAAGCATTACAAATGGGAACGGAAATTTTTCACAATTTAAAAAAGGTGCTTCATGACCGCGGGTTGAGTACAGCAGTAGGTGATGAAGGTGGTTTTGCACCGACGTTAGACGGAACTGAAGATGCTTTGGATACAATTTTATTAGCAATAGAAAAAGCGGGATACAAAGCTGGAGAAGAAATAATGATAGCCTTGGATTGTGCTGCTGCGGAATTTTTCGAAAATGGAAAATACGATTATACCAAATTTGAGGGAGATTCAGGAAAAGTCCGAACCAGTGAAGAGCAAGCCGATTATCTAGCTGAACTTGTCTCCAAATATCCAATTATTTCAATTGAAGACGGAATGGACGAAAATGATTGGGAGGGATGGAAATACCTAACCGAAAAAGTCGGTAAAAAAGTCCAATTGGTGGGAGATGATTTATTCGTGACCAATGTTCAAAGATTGGAGAAGGGAATTCAGAACAACACCGCCAACTCAATTCTAATAAAAGTAAATCAGATTGGTACGCTAACCGAAACAATTGCGGCTGTGAATATGGCGCACAATGCTGGTTATACTTCAGTGATGTCACATCGATCTGGAGAAACAGAAGATAACACAATTGCCGATTTGGCGGTTGCACTAAATACAGGTCAAATAAAAACTGGATCTGCTTCAAGAAGCGATAGGATGGCGAAATACAATCAGTTGCTTCGAATTGAAGAAGAGTTGGGGGCAGTTGCATATTATCCGCAGGAAAATGCGTTTAAAATCAAAAAATAATCACATTTAGCTAAGAAGGAATCCCTGTTTTACAGGGATTTTTTAATCTGTAAAAATCAATAAAATCGACATTCATAATGTTTCTAAAAATCGCTTTTTATTGTTATTATTTGTAATTTAGCAACTCTCAAAATTTACTAATAGAAAAAGAAGAATAATTTTATATGTCAAAAGTAGCTACTATAGAAGTTGAAGGAAAAAAATTCGAGTTTCCCGTGGTAATGGGTACAGAGAATGAACTTGCAATTGATATAAAACAATTAAGAGCGGAAACGGGTATTGTAACGCTTGATCCCGGCTTCAAAAACACGGGAAGCTGTGAAAGTGCCATCACTTTTTTAGATGGTGAAAAAGGAATTTTAAGATACAGGGGATACTCCATTGAACAACTTGCCGAAAAGGCAAATTTCCTTGAGGTTGCATACCTTCTTATTTTTGGTGAATTACCAACGCAAGATCAACTGGCTAAATTTCATAAAGACATAAAAGGTCAGTCCAATGTAGATGAGGACATGAAGAAAATCTTGGATGGTTTTCCAAAGTCGGCACATCCCATGGGCGTTCTTTCTTCTTTAACGAGTGCACTTATTGCTTTTAATCCTTCCTCGGTAGATGTTTCTTCCGAAGAGGAAATGTACAAGGCGATTGTAAAAATAATGGGCAAATTTCCAGTCCTCGTTTCTTGGACAATGCGAAAAAGCCAGAGTTTGCCTTTAGATTACGGTGACACATCATTGGGATATGTTGAAAATCTTCATAAAATGATGTTCAGAAGACCCAATGAAGAATATGTGGTGGATAAAGCGGTAATCGATGCTTTGGATAAACTTCTCATATTACATGCAGATCACGAACAAAATTGTTCAACATCCACAGTAAGAATGGTTGGTTCTGCTCATACTGGATTATTTGCTTCACTTTCCGCAGGTATTTCTGCATTATGGGGTCCACTTCATGGAGGTGCAAACCAAGCTGTGATTGAAATGTTGGAAGCTATAAAGGCTGATGGTGGGGACACTAAAAAATTCATGGCGAAAGCAAAAGACAAAAATGATCCATTCAGATTGATGGGCTTTGGGCACAGGGTTTATAAAAACTTCGATCCAAGAGCAAAAATCATTAAAAAAGCTGCGGATGAGGTTCTAGATCAATTGGGGATAGACGATCCTGTCTTGGATATCGCGAAAAGCCTGGAAAAAGAAGCTTTGGAAGATCAGTATTTTGTAGATAGAAAATTATATCCAAATGTTGATTTTTATTCTGGTATTATCTATCGCGCTCTGGGTATTCCTGTGGAAATGTTCACAGTTATGTTCGCTTTGGGAAGATTACCCGGGTGGATTGCTCAATGGAGGGAAATGCGTTTGAAAAAAGAACCAATTGGTCGTCCGAGACAAATTTATATAGGCGAAAATCTTCGTGAATTTAAAGCGATGGAGAACCGCTAAGTATTTAAAATTTAAAAAATTAAAATCCGAAAAGCTTCATATTTGGTATGAAGCTTTTTCTATATTTGCAAAAAATCAACTCCATGCTAAAACTGCACATCAATAACGAAACATCAAGGCTGAAAGCGGTTGTTTTGGGAACTGCCAACAGTATAGGGGGAATTCCTACTTTAGAGGACGCATACGATCCAAAATCAAAAGAACACATCCTTGCGGGAACTTATCCAAAAGAAGAGGATATGATTGTGGAAATGGAAGCGGTCGCTTCGGTTCTGGAAAAATATAATGTTCAGGTATTCAGGCCTCAAATCATAAAAGATTACAACCAAATTTTCACTAGGGATATTGCCTTTGTTATCGAGGATAAATTTATTAGGGCCAATATTCTACCGGAAAGGGAAATGGAAATTGAAGCGATTCAACATGTTATTGGCCAGATTGACCCCAAAAATGTAATTCTTTTACCGCCGGAAGCGCATATTGAAGGTGGCGACGTGATGCCGTATTACGAATATATTTTTATTGGCACATACAAAGGAGAGGACTATTCGGAATATAAAACTGCCAGAACCAATATGGAAGCGGTAAAATATATAGAAGAATTGTTTCCAAACAAAAAAGTAATCACCTTCAGTTTGAGAAAGCACAATACAGATGCGCGTGAAAATGCGCTACATCTCGATTGTTGTTTCCAGCCTGTAGGAAAAGACAAGGCCATTATTTACAAAGACGGATTTCTGGTTGAAAGTGAATACAATTGGTTGGTGAATTTCTTCGGAAGGGAAAATTTATTTGAAATCACCAAAGAGGAAATGTACAATATGAATTCCAATATTTTTTCAATTTCTGAAAACGTGGTGATTTCAGAAAAGAATTTTACTAGATTAAATGAATGGTTACGTCAAAATGGAATACATGTTGAAGAGGTACCATACGCAGAAATTGCAAAACAAGAAGGGCTTTTAAGATGCTCGACTTTACCCTTAATTCGGGAATAGAATGATGAAAGAACAACAAATTACAAATACCATATTAATGGTTCGTCCTGTAGCTTTTAGGATGAACGAGCAAACAGCGGTCAATAATTATTTTCAAGAAGATCTTAGTCTTGCCAACGACGCCATAAATAAAAAAGCACAGGAAGAATTTGATGTCTTTGTATCCAAACTTCGAAATGTTGGAGTGAATGTGATTGTGATAGATGACAATATCGAACTGGATACACCCGATTCCATTTTTCCAAACAACTGGGTCTCTTTTCACGCAGATGGAACGATGGCTTTATATCCGATTTTTGCTGAAAATAGAAGAAGGGAAAGAAGACCCGAAATTTTTGATTTGCTAGAGGAAGAGGGCTTCGTTATTGAAAACGTAATTGATTATACTTCTGCTGAAGATGACCATATTTTCTTGGAATCAACTGGGAGTTTGTTATTGGACCGAACAAATAAAAAAGCATATTGCGCACTTTCACCAAGGGCTGACGAAGAATTATTTATAGAATTCTGTGAGGATTTTGATTATTTCCCCGTGATTTTTACCGCCTATCAAGATGTAGGTGGTGAAAGAAAACCTATTTACCATACAAACGTGATGATGTGTTTGGCAGAAAATTTTGTCGTGATTTGTCTTGATACGATTGATGACCAAAAAGAACGCAGGAATGTGGTGAAGCATTTAAAGGAAAGTGGAAAAGAAATTATCACGATCAGTGAATCCCAAGTCCACAGATTTGCTGGCAACATGCTTCAAGTACGAGGGGCGAACGACAAAAAGTATTTAGTGATGAGTGCGGCAGCACACAATGCATTACGTTCCGATCAAATATCAGCAATAGAAAAACATTGTGAAATTTTGAGCAGCGATTTGGAAACCATTGAAACTTGCGGCGGCGGAAGCGCGCGTTGTATGATGGCAGAAGTTTTTCTTCCGAAAGAGAAATAAAAAAACACAGAATTAAATTACAACCCGCTGCACTTAGAGCGGGTTTTTTATTTCTAAAAAATTGAATCAAAAAACGGAAAGAATAGTAATAATAGATGAACTAATATATTCAATCCCAATCGCAATTACAATAAAACCAATAATCCTTGACACAGCGTTTATTCCGGAAGCACCTAAAACGTTCACGATAAAACTGGAACTTTTTAGAATTAAAAAAGTGGCAATACAAACACTGAAAACCGCACCGATTGCAATAACTTTTTCTGAAAATAGTTGATATTCCTGATACATTCCTATTAATAATGATATTGAACCAGGTCCCGCCAACATGGGAATGGACAATGGTGTCAGTGCAATTCCTTCTCGTTCAAATGCATCTTTTTTAACTTTTTTGTCCATTCCTTTGTGTTTTGTAAAAGAACCGGTCAACAAGGCAAAACCTGAACTCACAATAATCAATCCGCCGGCAATTCTCAATGATTCAATACTTATTCCGAAGAATTGCAGGATATATTTTCCCGTGAAAAATGAGATCGCCAAAATGGTCAATGTGTTTACCGAAGTAAGCAAGGCGGTTTTTGACCGCTCTACTTTGCTGTCATCTTTGGTCAATCCAACAAAAATGGGCACTGTTCCCAACGGATTCATTACGGAAAGAAGTGCAGCAAAAACATAAATAAATAATTCCATGGTTTTTTGTACAAAATTGCGCCATGCCTTCTATATGAGAATTAAATTCAGGTTAAGATTCTGTAAATTAATCGGTGTTTTTTTAATTTGAAAAACTCATGAATTCCGCCAAGAAGTGCGGCTTCCGCTTTTTTAATTCTTTTATCTTTGCAACTTAAATTTGCTTTATGACAATTCAGGAAAAAATAGAACAACAGGTAAAAAATGCGGCTAGGGAAATATACGGGGCTGAACTTGAAACCGTGGAATTTCAGGCGACACGCAAGGAGTTTGAAGGTGATATGACCATTGTGACTTTCCCGATGTTGCGGCAAATTAAAACAAATCCCGTGGAATTGGGAGAAAAATTGGGTACATACCTTCAGGAAAATATTTCTGAAGTCGAAAAATACAATGTTGTAAAAGGCTTTTTGAATATCGTTTTAAACGATTCCTATTTTTGTGATGCTTTCGAAAGTATCAAAAATAATCCCAGCTTCGGAAATGTTTCAATAAATCCCGAAGAAAAAGCGGTTATGGTGGAATATTCTTCGCCGAATACCAACAAACCATTGCATTTGGGACACGTCAGAAATAATTTATTGGGTTATTCGGTTGCGGAAATTTTGAAAGCCAGCGGACGAAAAGTGTATAAAACACAAATAATCAACGACCGCGGAATTCATATTTGTAAATCCATGTTGGCGTGGCAACGGTTTGGAAATGGAGAAACACCGGAATCCACAGGATTGAAAGGTGATAAATTGGTCGGGAATTATTATGTGAAGTTTGATAAAGCTTATAAAGAAGAGATTTCATATTTAATCGCTCAGGGAAAATCCGAGGAAGAAGCGAAAAAAATTGCACCCATCTTGCTCGACGCACAAGATATGTTGCTCAAATGGGAAGCTGGAGATAATGAAATTGTTTCACTTTGGAATAAAATGAACCAATGGGTTTACGACGGATTTGAAAAAACCTATACGAATTTGGGAGTCGATTTCGATAAAAATTATTATGAAAGTGACACGTACCTTTTAGGGAAAGATGTTGTTGCCGACGGACTCGCAAAAGGGGTTTTTTACAAAAAAGATGATGGAAGTGTTTGGATTGACCTGACGGATGAAGGTCTGGACGAAAAAATAGTTCTGCGAAGCGACGGAACCGCGGTTTATATCACCCAAGATATCGGAACTGCCATCCAACGCGTGAAGGATTTTGATATTGATTCCTTGGTTTATACGGTTGGAAACGAGCAGGACTATCATTTTAAAGTGCTCTTTTTAATCCTGAAAAAATTGGGATACGAATGGGCAGAACATTTGTATCATTTAAGCTACGGAATGGTGGATCTTCCCAGCGGAAAAATGAAAAGTCGGGAAGGGACTGTGGTTGATGCAGATGATTTGATTGAAGAAATGGCAAATACGGCCGCAAAAATTTCGGAAGAACTTGGAAAACTTGATGATTATTCTGAAACCGAAAAAAAGGAACTTTATAAAGTTATCGGACTCGGTGCATTGAAATATTACATTTTGAAAGTCGATCCCCGAAAACGAATTTTGTTCAATCCAGAAGAATCGGTGGATTTTCAAGGAAACACCGGTCCGTTTATTCAATATACTTACGCACGTATAAAATCCATTTTAAGAAAAGCCGATTTTGATTTTTCCGAGGAAATAAATGGAATCAATTTGCATTCAAAAGAACGCGAATTAATCAAACAATTGCAGTTGTACCCTGAAATGGTTCAGTTGGCGGCAGCTCAATTCAGTCCGGCCATTATTGCCAATTACACTTACGATTTGGTGAAAAGTTTCAATTCATTTTATCAAAACGTTTCAATTTTGGGAGCAGATAATTTCACGGAAAAAGTTTTTCGCGTGCAATTGGCAGAACAAGTCGCCGGTACGATTCAATCTGCTTTTGGATTATTGGGAATAGAAGTTCCAGAGAGAATGTAGCGTTATTTTTTGATTTGGTATCAGTGTTAATTTTTAAAAGGAATCCAAAATTTATCTACTTTTGTGTAGGAATAATCCTTAAAAATTAATAAAATGAGAAACAAATTAATAATCGGAATGCTAGTGGGTGGAGCGATGATGTTAATGTCTTCAACTTGTTCAAGCGATGATGACAGCAGTTCAAACAACAGCAATGTAAATGTTCAGGAGTTGATCAATATTTCTACCGATGGAACTTGGCGGGTAACCAGTTTCGTGGAAGAGGGAAATGACGAAACCAATCACTTTAATAACTTTACATTTACTTTTAATGCAGACGGAACGATTACAGCGGTGAATGATCCACAGATTATCACAGGAATGTGGTCAATTTCAAATGATAGCAGTAGTGATGATGATTCCAGCAGTGATGAAGATTTTGTAATTTTCTTTAACGTAGATGCCAGTTCAAATTTTGAAGATCTAAATGATGATTGGGACATTGTAACTTATTCCAACACCAGAATAGAACTTATAGATATTAGTGGCGGAAACGGCGGGACCGATACACTTGTCTTTGAGAAAAATTAATTCCGAAGCAAATACTAAAAACCACCTTATTCAGGTGGTTTTTCGATTTTAAAAAAAGACGCGAAAAACAATATTGGGTGTGATGCCCAAGGCCGAATAATCAATTTTTTCAATCTGGTTATCCTGCTCTTGGTAATAGGAATTGATCACATTTTCATTGTCAAATAAATTCCAAACGGAAATTCCAATCAAGGCGTCAATATTTTTATCTAATTTAAATTCTTGACTCGCCGAAATATCAACGCGCCAGTAATTTGGCAAATTGCTGTTATTTGCTTTTTCAAAATCGAAAGTATTCGTTGCCAATCCCTCTTCGGTCAATGTTGTGAAAGGCTTTCCTGTCCGCCAGTTCAAACCGGTTGAAATTTTGAATTTTTTAATATTGTAAGTAGCCGCCAAAGTCAATGAATTCTTTATTTCTACATTATTCGGAAATGATTTATTTTCCAAATTGGGAAAAGTGTAATTATTATCCATCAATGAATAACTCGCCCAAGCACTGAAATGTTTCCATTTTTTATTGATCAAAAAATCGATTCCCTTGGCAACATATTTTCCAGTAAATTGCTCGTATTGATATTGATTCTGGAAACCCTGACTCTGCGATGTAATTCCACCGACTTCCTTTAAGTAAGCGTCTATGCTAATGAGCCATTTGTTCCTGTTGTAATTCAATCCTGCGGAAATTTGCTGGCTTTTAAGAATAGGAATGTCTTTTTCATTCGCCAATTGCCATCTTCTTTTTTCAATTCCCAAAAAATCGGATTGGAAGTCGATTACCTGAGTAGCGGTCTGACTTTTATATTCGCCCAAAATTTCAAAAGTGAAAAAATCCAAAAACCTTTGATTAAAAGTAAACCGTGGCTCGAAAAGGAGAAAATCAAATTTGTTGAAGTAATTCAATCTCCCACCTATATTCAATCGCGTTTTTTTATTCTCGGATTTATATTGCAATGAAGAAAATATCGAATGACCAACAATGACTTCTTTCACATAACTCCCGAAATCAGGATTGTTGATGTCTTCTAAATTGGAAATTCCTGTTTCCAGCAATTCATAGCCATTTTGAAGTCGGAAGTTTTCATCGATGTCATAAAAGGAATTTATTTTGAAACCGGTTTCTAAAATTTCATTCTGTTGAATAAGTCGCTGGTCATTTAAAATATCTGCGTTTTGCGCTTCCAATTGATAGCTGGAAACGTAAAATTGCGCAGTTGTTTTTAAATCTGAATTCCATTGTTTTTCGTAAAAAATTCCGCCTCCCAAACTCGATTGTGATAATTTGCTTTCTCTAGATTGGGGTTCTTCGGAATCCATTATTTCCTGAAAATCTAAATTGTTTTCAATATTGAAAAAATTAATCCGCAACTGGTCATTGTCTGAAATGTTCCATAGGTACCGAAGGTTTATATCAAAGAAATTAAAGTTTTCATCAGCGGTTAAAACCTCATCCGTGCTCGTGGTGATTTCTGAATTTTGAAACGCACGATTGTAATATTCCCGATAGGTTGGCGATTCGAAAAATTTGTTGATCGAATTTCTGGCAGAGAACTGTACGGAAGAATTTTTTCCAATCGGTAAATCCACAAAACCGTGTGCGCTCACTAAATTCGTTCCAACTTCCGAATAGAAATCTGTATTGAGTTCATCTTCGGTTTGCATTGAGATCACGCTCGAAACACTGTTTCCATATTCTGGATTGGTTCCGTTTTTGTAAAGCGCAACTTTCCTCGTCTGATACGGATTGAAAGCCGAAATAAGTCCGAAGAAATGACCGGATTGGTAAACACGTATGTCATCCCATAAAATTAAATTCTGGTCGTGCGTTCCCCCACGAATATTTATTTCTGAAACAGTTTCATTCACGCTTTCAACACCTGGCAAATTTTGCAAAGTCAATAAAACATCAGGTTCAATAAGTCCAGGCAAGATTCCGAAATTTTGATAATCGATTTCGAAAGAGCCCTCGGTTTTCTTGGTTATACCTTGTGTGAGATAATTGGTCAAAAATACTTCTTCTAAATTCTGCAATTCATTTAGCGACAAATTGATGTTAGGTTGAATGATAACAATATTATTTTCCAAAATGGAAAATTGAAGTGAGGTTTGTTGTTCAAGAAATTCTAGTATTTCTTCAAAGGAAAGCTGCTTTGGCGGAGTGGGAGAAGTTGCGTTCTCAATAACTTTATCGGCGTAGGAGAATGTGAAAGGATATTCCTTTTCAAGTTGCTCAATAATTTCCTGGACCGGAATTTTTTCATTGTCGGTTTGTGCAAAGAAATTTGCTGTAAAAAACAACAGGCAGAAGATGAATAAAAGAAGTCGTTTTATCCTCACATTATTTTAAAATTACCTCGTTTCCGTTGATTGTATATTCCAATCCGAAGGGTAAACTTATTGATTTTAAAGCGGCTTCCAAATCATTATGAACAAAACTTCCAGTGAAATGATCCTCTTGGTTTATTGTGGGATTGGTGATTTTAACTTCCACCGCATATTGTCTTTCAAGTTCTGCAAGTACTTCTTCAAAAGCAACACTTTCAAAACTGCTTTTTCCGTTTAACCAAGTTGGTTTTGGCTGAAATGTGTGACCGGTTTGAATTTCAGATTGATGAATTCTGAACATTTTGCCCGGTGATAATTTTAAAGTTTTTTCGTCGGTTTCAACTTCCACCAAACCTTCAAAACAAACCACCTCAAAATAATCTTTTCTTTGTTTGATATTAAATTGTGTTCCCAGTACACGAACAGTTCCGGCGGAGGTTTCCACTTCAAATTTGGAACCTTTTTCAACTTTGAAAAATGCTTCCCCTTCCAGTTTGATACTTCTGTTTTCATCCCAGTTTTCTTCGGAATATTTAATACTGGTTTCAGCGTTTAGTTCAACAACGGAATGATCTGGCAAAACCACGGTTTCCGTATTGGCCGCTAAGGTTTGGATACTGGTTTGAGAATCATTGAAAAATGCAAAATAACTGACTGCAATAACCGCGAATATGGCCGCAATTTTCAACAAGCTTTTCCAAGAAGAGTCTTTTTTCTTTTTCGTTTTGCGTTGAATACTGCCGTAATTTTTTTCAGAATCAAAAAATGG
>DASSWB010000099.1:0-9177 GCA_035705495.1 Salinimicrobium sp.
GACAAAGGAGGAATCTCTTAGAGAGTCTCTGCTTCAAACGCAGAGATTCTTCATTAACTTGGAATTTGGAGTTTTTTGAGATTGGAATTTGGTTTGTCATTCCGACGAAGGAGGAATCTCTTGAGGAGTTTCTGCTTAAAACCTGACAGCTTCTTTCATTGATTTGGAATTTGGATTTTTTCGAGATTGGAATTAGACCTGTCATTCCGACGAAGGAGGAATCTCTTAGAGAGTCTCTGCTTCAAACGCAGAGATTCTTCATTAACTTGGAATTAGGGATTTGGAATTTGGAATTTGAGATTTAAAATTTCCGGTAGATTCATAGATTCTTCACGCCGCTATCGACAAACTTTTTATACCTGAAGTTTTTGATTTTCTGAAAGCCAAAAAAATCAATTGTGCTATCTTTGAAGCTGTAAAAAAATATTATGAGTCAGGAGATAAGTAAAAGGTACGCCCAACGTGGGGTTTCGGCTGGAAAAGAAGACGTTCACAATGCAATCAAAAAGGTGGACAAAGGGCTTTTTCCGAAGGCATTCTGTAAAATTGTACCCGATTATCTTACAAATGATGAAGATTATTGTTTGATCATGCACGCGGATGGCGCGGGAACAAAATCCTCTTTGGCCTATATGTATTGGAAAGAAACCGGCGATATTTCGGTTTGGAAAGGAATTGCCCAAGATGCACTCATCATGAATATTGACGATTTGCTGTGCGTTGGTGCAGTGGATAATATCATGCTTTCTTCTACAATCGGTCGGAACAAAAACTTAATTCCGGGAGAAGTGATCTCTGCAATTATCAATGGATCGGAAGAACTACTTTCGGATTTAAAAAACTTCGGAGTCAATATTCATTCAACGGGTGGAGAAACTGCTGATGTTGGTGATTTGGTGCGGACAATCATTGTCGATTCTACCGTTACGGCACGAATGAAGCGTGAAAATGTCATTGACAATGCGAACATCAAACCCGGAAATGTGATTGTTGGTCTTTCTTCTTCAGGACAGGCGAGTTATGAAACCGAATACAACGGCGGAATGGGAAGTAATGGTCTGACTTCCGCGCGTCATGATGTCTTCAGAAATGAGTTGGCTATAAAGTATCCTGAAAGTTTTGATAGTGAAATTCCGAAGGAACTGATTTATAGTGGTTCAAAAACTTTGACCGATGCTGTTGAAGGTTCTCCTTTAAATGCTGGAAAATTAGTGCTTTCTCCTACGCGAACGTATGCACCGATCATCAAAAAAATCCTTTCTCAATTTTCAAAAAATGAAATCAACGGAATGGTGCATTGCAGTGGTGGTGCGCAAACCAAGATTTTACATTTTGTTGAAAATCTTCACATCATAAAAGATAATCTTTTTGAGGTTCCGCCTTTGTTCAAATTAATTCAGCAGGAGAGTAAAACCGATTGGAAAGAAATGTACCAAGTTTTCAATATGGGACACCGAATGGAATTATATGTCGATGAAAATATTGCACAAGAAATCATCAATATTTCCGAGTCTTTTAATGTTGATGCGAAAATTGTTGGTCGGGTAGAGGCTTCGGAAGGGAAAAAACTGACGATTCGAAGTGAGTTTGGGGAATTTTTATATTAGATCGACCCCACGTTTAAATATTTATAATCTTCCAGTTGCTTCGGATTTTGTAATAGATGTGTACAGCCATTTTTTAATAAATATAAATCATCAGTTACATCGATAATATGGCGGTACATATGATCTGTTATTACGACTGCTTTCTGGTTTTTCTCTTCTCGCATTAAATCTTTTATCCGATCAATATAAACGGGTGTTATGTGAGAAAAAGGTTCATCCAATAATACAATTTCAGCTTTGCTTTTTAAAATTAAAAAAGTTTCTACGACTCGTCTTTCTCCTCCCGAAAGTTCATCGATTTTATTGTTTTTATATTTTGAAAAAGTATCGAAGAGCGTGGTGAAATCATTCCAACCGACTTCAAACAATTGAAATATTCTGGAAAGCGTGAGTTGCTTTGGAAGAAAACTATCTTGTGATAGATATTTGATTTTTTCAGAAGTAAATAAAGGTTTAAGAAAAGGTTTTTTGTCGATTCGAATTAGTTTATTGGAAGGTGTCAAGCTTCCGAAGAAAATTTTCAAAAGACTACTTTTTCCGCTTCCGTTTGATCCGAGAATTCCTGTTATTTTTCCTGTTTCTGCTTTTAAATAGATTCCGTTCAGAATTTGTTTTTCAGCAAAGTAAAGTTCGACATTATCAATTTCAAAAATCATAAAAACAGGTTTTTTAGAATATAAAAAATCAGCATTATAGTAGAATCGAGCAGAAAACTATACAAAATCAATTGGGAAAGACTAATTCCAAAGTTGTGATGGAAAATCAAAGATGGTTTTAATTGAGGGCTTCGATACAGAAAAAGCAATCCTACAAATAAAAATATTTTAGCTACAAAAGACTGGGCGAAAGAATTTCCCATAAAAAGAAAAGCAAAATCCAAGAACACAGATATGGGAAGAAAATTTTTATAGAACAGAAATATGAGATTCAATTTTTTCATCATCTGGAAACTAAGATACGGAAAGACTGATAAATTTTCAGTGTCGAAGAAACGAACAAAATTTAATTTTGATACTCCTTTTTCACATATAAAAATTCAACCAAATTATTGTAAATTTGCAAACCTAAAAGCAGTGATGTAAATAAATATGATTGAGAAGCTTAACATAGTAAAGCAGCGTTTTGATGAGGTGAATGATTTGATCATTCAACCAGATGTTATTTCTGATCAGAAGCGTTATGTGGAATTAAACAAGGAATACAAAGATTTAAAGGCGCTTATGGATGAGCGTGAAAAATATATTGCGCTTAAAAATAACATTCAGGAAGCCGAAGAAGTAATTGCAGATGGCAGCGATCCCGAAATGACCGAAATGGCCAAGATGCAAATGGAAGAAGCGAAGAATGAACTTCCGAAGCTTGAAGAAAAGATCAGAATGATGCTGGTGCCAAAAGATCCTGAAGACGCGAAAAATGTGGTGATGGAAATCCGCGCTGGAACAGGTGGGGACGAAGCGAGTATTTTTGCCGGGGATTTGTACCGAATGTATTCAAAATATGTTGAAAGCAAAGGTTGGAACAAAAGTGTAGTCGATTTTAGTGAAGGAACCAACGGCGGATTCAAGGAAATCATTTTTGAGGTTTCTGGCGAGGATGTTTACGGAACAATGAAATTTGAAGCTGGTGTACACCGTGTTCAACGTGTACCGCAAACGGAAACCCAAGGTCGTGTGCATACAAGTGCAGCAACCGTGATGGTACTTCCGGAAGCTGAAGAATTTGATGTTGAAATTGATCCGAAAGAGGTAAGAATAGATTATTTCTGTTCTTCTGGTCCTGGTGGACAATCGGTGAACACTACTTATTCGGCAGTACGATTAACGCATTTACCAACAGGTTTGGTGGCGCAATGTCAGGATCAGAAATCACAGCACAAAAACAAGGAAAAAGCATTTCGTGTTTTACGTTCCAGATTGTATGAAATGGAATTGGCCAAAAAATTGGAAGCTGATGCTGCGAAAAGAAATTCGATGGTTTCCAGTGGAGACCGAAGTGCTAAAATCCGCACCTACAATTATTCTCAAGGACGCGTAACAGATCACAGGATCAATCTGACTTTGTACGATTTGTCGAACATCATCAATGGTGATATTCAGAAAATATTGGACGAATTGCAATTGGTGGAAAATACCGAGAAACTGAAAGAGAATTCTGATGTTTTTTAAAACTGAAAAAATTCAATAATTCATAAAAGCTCATTCTGATAAAGACAGAATGAGCTTTTTGATTTTAAATAAAAGGAAGTATGACCAACGACGAACTTATTCAGCAAATTAAAAGAAAGAAATCGTTTCTCTGTATCGGACTCGATACGGATTTAGACAAAATTCCGAAGCATTTATTGGAAAAGGAAGATCCGGTTTTTGAATTCAATAAAGCCATTATTGATGCAACCCATCACTTAGCCGTGGCTTACAAACCAAATACAGCTTTTTACGAAGCCAATGGAATTGAAGGTTGGAAATCTTTAAAGAAAACCATCGATTATTTGAACCAAAACCATCCCGAGATTTTCACAATCGCCGATGCAAAACGTGGTGATATCGGAAATACTTCCAGAATGTATGCGAAAGCTTTTTTCGAAGATCTGGCTTTTGATTCAGTGACTGTCGCGCCGTATATGGGCAAAGATTCGGTGGAACCTTTTTTAAATTTTGAAAACAAACATACAATTCTGCTGGCACTGACTTCCAACGAAGGTGCGTTCGATTTTCAGACGAAAACCAATGATGGCAAAGAATTATATAAAAGCGTTTTGGAGACTTCAAAAACCTGGAAAAACGCACAGAACCTGATGTATGTGATTGGCGCAACAAAGGCGGAATACTTTTCTGAAATTAGAAAAATCGTACCCGATAATTTCCTTTTGGTTCCCGGAGTGGGTGCGCAAGGTGGTAATTTACAGGATGTCTGTAAATATGGACTGAACAAGAACGTCGGATTACTGATCAATTCTTCCCGCGGAATTATTTACGCTTCAAATACCGAGGATTTTGCAGAAGTAGCGGCGGTAAAAGCGGGGGAGATGCAGGGGGAAATGAAGGAATTGCTTCCTGAATATTACATATAGCATTATTTTCATTTTTTTGCTCATTCAAAAAAACGAAACAAAAAAAGGATGCAATTTTAAGGTGTTTATTTCGCAACGAGGCGAAATAACCGCACAATGTACATTCCTTGATTTTTGACAAATTGGAACAATTTTATTTACCATAATGATTTCTACTAAAACCTTGGTAGATGTGCTACACTAAAAAATTGAAGATTACATTTCATAACAAAGAATTCTAATTGTTTTAGCTTTAAAAATTCAATAAAGTTCCATTGAAAGTGTTTCAAACCTTCCTCCATATCTTTAAAATGAAACCAACATTTTTATCAATGAAATCACACAAAGATCAACTCAACCGCTTTTTTGAACTTGAAAAAGTACCTCAACGGATTGTTTCTTTGGTTCCTAGTCAGACGGAATTGTTGGTGGATTTGGGATTACGGGACAAAATTGTGGGAGTCACAAAATTTTGTGTGCATCCTCATGACCTTCAGAAAGAAAAAATGGTGGTTGGAGGAACAAAAACGGTTCATTTTGATAAAATAAAAAAGCTGAACCCAGATATTGTTCTTTGCAACAAGGAAGAAAACACAAAAGAAATGGTTTTGGAATTGGAGAAAATTGCTCCGGTTCATGTTTCGGATGTGAAGAATATTGATGATACTTTTGATTTAATTCAGCAGTACGGAAAAATTTTTCAAGTCGAAAAAAATGCTTCGAAACTCATTGAAAAAATAAAAACTGCTTTTTCTGATTTTGAAAAATTCATTCAGCAGAAAGAATCAAAAAGTGTGGCTTATTTCATTTGGAAAGATCCGTGGATGCTCGCTGGAAAAAATACGTTTATCAATTATTTGCTTCGAATGAATCGGTTTGAGAATGTTTTTTCAAATTTGGAAAATAGATATCCCGAAGTAAACTTATCTGAGATTGCTGAAAAAAATCCGCAGTTGATATTACTTTCCTCCGAACCTTTTCCGTTTAAAGAAAAGCATGTCATTGAACTTCAATCAAAATTTCCAGATTCTGAAGTGAAAACAGTGGATGGGGAATTTTTTAGCTGGTATGGCTCCCGACTTCTAAAAGCCTTTGACTATTTTAAAACACTTCACACAAATTAGTGAAAATAAAAAGTCGCCAGAGGAATGAACCTCCAGCGACTTTCCACATCATTGATAATGCGTTTATTTAACAATCAATTTTTTGCTCAGATTCAACCTTCCATTGCTGAATTGAACAATGTATAATCCACTGCTTAATTCCAGCGAAACTTCATTTAGATCTGGATTCAGCACTTGTTCCTTAACCAATTTACCAGTTAGATCAAAGATTTGAAGTTTATTAAATTTTGGAGTATTTAAAAATGAAATTTGATTGAAAGCGGGGTTGGGGACAAAAACAAATTCCTGAAGTAAAACATCGTTCACGCCTAAACTCGCACAGCTCACAGGATCAAAAATAACAGTTCCCAAACTGCTGTCATCTACGCTGTGAACGATCACTTCTTCTGCCTCTTCTAATGTCATGTCTATTTCTTCGGTCCAGCAGTTGTGTTTTGCCATAATTGTGTTATCCGTATTGTTGTAAAGCGCATAAGTCACGCCGCCGTTACCGTTTCCAGAAAAAATATTTCCTCCCGGATTATCTTCATCGTCACCTAAATTTATAGAAGCTTCATCTATTAAGGTAATTCCCCATAAATTTCCGCGGAATTCATTGTCACTCGCAATAATGTTTTGCGTGTCGTTGCTGGCGTTTAGTGAAATTCCGCTTCCACCTTGAAGTGGTATTCCTTGCGTATTATTATCTTCAATTACGTTGCCACGGATGTAAGAAAAAGCATTTCCACCGGCAATTGTAATTCCATAACGGTTATCGCGAATCACATTATTATCTATTATTGCACGAATTTCTCCTCCAAAAAAATTAGAAACCGCAATACCCCCAACTTTTATCATTGTTGGATCTCCGATAATTGTATTTTGAATGATTTGTAAAGTATCGGTTCCTGTTGGACCTAAATTGATCTGCGGCCGATTTTCATTTGCTTGTCCGTTGAATTCTATATGATTACCGATGATTCTTGCCGATACATTTTGGTTTGCACCCGAACCTACCGCAGGCATGTCGTTCAAAATAAAAGTATTTCCTTCAATTAAAGGTGAACCATTTGATAACGAAACCACCGCTCCTGTTGAAGCTCCAGCAACATTATGAGCCAAATAGCTGTTTGTTAGAGTAAAATCTGGCGTAATAACTTTGAGTCCGCCACCGTGCTGAATATTCGTGTTATTGATTAAAACCTCAGATTCCTCATAAAACCAAAAACCTTCATAAGGAGCCGTTTCGTCAGAAGCATTAATAATAATTTCCTGATCTCCAGCATCACTGATGAAAGTTCCGTGAACATCTATTAAAATTTCGGGATCTATAAGAAGAGTTAGAACTTGGTCGATTATCAATGAATCTGTTTCTGAAATAACAAGTGCCTCAGAAAGCGTATAATTTGTTCCATCGAAACTGATGGTTGTCGGACTTAATTGCATGATGTCTTCCAGAGTGTATGATGTACCCTCATTTGGTGTGGTATAGGTTTGTGAAAAACCAATAAAGGGAAGAAACATTAAAAGGAACAAAGTAATTTTTTTCATTTTGATATTTTTTTAGTGGGAATCAAAATTACCAATTTCTTTTATTTTAAACCTGATTTCTCCAGTCCAATGCTCGGAGTGGGATAAAAAAAACCGGATTTCCGCCGGTTTTTCTTTTGTGGTAATTCAAATTCTCTTATGAAAAAAATCTACTGCAAATATCGGTTTGGAAAATAACATCCATGTTACCCCAATATTATCAATTGTCAATTTATTGATGATCTTGCATCGCAAAAATTCTTCGCAACAAATCCGTTGTGCGCGCCGAAATATTGTTGCGGATATCTTTTTCCTCCACAGCGATCATTGTGAAAACGCCTTCAAGGGCTTCCTGTGTAACATAATCGGTCAAATCTGGATTTACATCACTGGTAAGCGGCAAACTATTGTATTTCTGGATAATGTTGCTCCAAATTTGATTGGCACCGACTTTGTCAAGTGACGTTTTTATCTGCGGATTGAATTTGGAATACAAAACAGCACTTGTTTGACGTTCCAGATAATTGGTTGCTGCGGTATCATTTCCAAGTAAAATATTTTTTGCATCCGAAAAAGTGATGCCTTTTACCGCGTCCACAAAAATTGGCGTTGCTTCTTTTACCGCATCTTCGGCGGCGCGGTTCAGTACTTTTAAACCTTCATCAGCAAGATCTCCAAGACCAAAATCCCGCAATGTTTGATCCACTTTTTGCAGTTCCGTGGGAAGCAAGATTTTAACGAGATTGTTTCCGTAGAAACCATTCTCTTGGGTTAATTTGGTTACTTGTTCTTCAATTCCCTGATCGAGCGCTTGCCGTAAACCGGCTGCAATATCGGCGTCTGAAGAAAAAACACCCGTTTGTGGCATATTGTCGGCAATGGTTTGTAATTCTGCACAAGAACAAAAACCAAAAATTGCAAGAAGTGCGATTATCTTTTTCATATTTCTTTTGAGTAAGGTTTTTTTCTGAATTAAAAAGTGTTGATTGTTTTTCGGATCGCCACCAAATTGGTCAATAATTTTTCCAAATACTGCAAATCGAGCATATTGGCACCATCGCTTTTTGCATTCGCGGGATCAAAATGTGTTTCAATGAAGAGTCCGTCAACATTGTTCACAATTCCTGCGCGCGCAATGGTTTCAATCATATCAGGTCTTCCGCCAGTTACCCCAGAACTTTGATTCGGTTGTTGCAATGAATGCGTTACATCCAAAACCGTAGGTGCAAATTGGCGCATCGTGGGAATTCCGCGGAAATCAACAATCATGTCCTGGTAACCGAACATTGTGCCTCGATCCGTGACGATTACTTGGTCGTTGTTACAATCCAATACTTTGGTAACCGCGTGTTTCATACTCTCCGGACTCATAAACTGCCCTTTTTTGAGATTGACAACTTTTCCTGTTTCGGCTGCGGCAACAACCAAATCAGTTTGACGAACCAAGAACGCCGGAATTTGAAGCACATCCACATATTCCGCTGCCATTTGTGCGTCGCTTATTTCGTGAATATCGGTGACAGTTGGAACCTTAAAAGTTTCAGAAACCTTACGAAGGATTTTCAAAGCTTTTTCATCGCCGATTCCTGTAAAACTATCAATCCGACTCCGATTTGCCTTTTTAAAGCTTCCTTTGAAAACAAATGGAATTTGAAGTTTATCGGTGATTTCAAGAATTTTTTCTGCGATGCGTAAGGCCATTTCTTCGCCTTCAATAGCGCAAGGACCAGCAAGAAGGAAGAAATTATTTGAATCGGTATATTTTAACTGCGGAATTGCTTCTAATTTCATTTCAAAAAAATATTTTGTCAAAGATAAACATTTAACAAATGTGGCTTTGTTAAGAAATTCTTGTAAAACCGATGTTGGGATGTGGAAGTTTCGGCAT
>DASSWB010000100.1:0-18773 GCA_035705495.1 Salinimicrobium sp.
AAAATAATCACGAAAGAAATATCCGGCTTCATGAAAAGAATCTTCGTAAAAGGATTTTTCCACATCCCAAAAAACTTCTCCTTTTTTTGAATCTAAAAACTCCTGAAATATAATTTGTTCTGCAGAATTTAAAGCGTTAAATCCAATGAAAATATGCGGATTAGTAACATTATTAATATAAGATTTTATGTTTTCCGAAGCTTTCCTGAAAATATAGCCCTGATAGGCTTTTTTTGATTTCAACATTTGATTTCTCAACGCCAGGAAATAGGTTGGAAGTTGGTTCCAGAACGACAAATAATTTTCAATCAATTCGGTTCTTTCTTGAAGATACCAATGGTTGATGTCTTGGATTTCTGCGAGATAATTAAAGAAACTCTCGGAATCAATTAAATATCTGTCAATTTCATTAAAATCATGAATTAAGGTTTGGGCCCAATTACTAAAAGTTTCGAAATCTTCCAGTTTTTCAACGGGGGTCAATTCTTTATACACAGAATAAAACTGGAAAAGCACTTCTACATTTACCAGTGGGGACAAATCAGATACCACAGTCACAAAATCTTCAATACTATAAATCTGCGGACTGAATTTTGGTTGCAGAAGCATTGTTGAAAGTTCTTTTTTCAAGGACGAACCTGCCCGTTTGCTGGGAAGAATAATGGTATATTTGGAAATGTCCTTTTCTCTTGAGAGCAGTTGTTGAAGTACAGAGGAAATATATGATTGCATTTTTTAAAAATAAAAAAAAACGCCTCATCAATGAGGCGTTTTTAGGAAATTTAATTTTTTAAAAATTATTCTTTCATTTCTTTGTCCTTGTCCAAAGAAATTTCGACACGTCTGTTCTGCTGTCTTCCAGCGGCAGTACTGTTTGAAGCTATAGGTTCTTTTTCACCATATCCTTCAGAAGTAAGCCTGTTTGCGGGAATTCCTTCTTTTTGTAAGAATGTTTTCACGGAAGCAGCACGTTCACGAGACAATTTTTCATTGTAACTGTCACTACCTTGGCTATCTGTGTGTCCTTCAATGTGGAATATCGTATTTGGATATTCTTCCATGATATCAGCAATAGCTTTGAGTGTTTCATTAGATTCAGAACGAATAGTAGATTTGTTCAAATCGAATAAAATAGTTCTGGAATATTCATTCAGTTCATTGATGATTTCAATAGTAACTTCTGGACAACCATCATTTTCAACAGTTCCCGCTACGTCTGGACATCTATCATCTTTATCTAAAACGCCATCTTCGTCGGTATCTTCCCATGGGCATCCATTGTTTTCTTCAGGACCTGCTTCGTTAGGACATTCATCCTCGCTGTCTCTAATTCCGTCTTCATCGGCATCAGGACATCCGTTAAGTTCTTCGAGCCCTGCTTCTGTAGGACATTCATCTTTATTGTCAGGCACACCATCACTATCAGTATCAGGGCAACCATTAAATTCTGGAAGTCCTGCTTCATTAGGACAATCATCTTCACTGTCTCTAATTCCATCGCTATCGGTATCAGGACAACCATTAAATTCTTCCAATCCCGGTGTTTCAGGACATTCATCATCTTTGTCGTAAATTCCGTCACCATCTGTATCTTTTCCACCAAAAGAAAATTTGATTCCTCCCGCATGTTGTAGGTGAGAATCACGGTTTTCATCAAATGCGTGCTTATAAGTAGATTGAAGAGTCAGGGCAACGTTTTCAGACAACCAGAAGTTAAATCCGGCCATTCCATTTAAAGTCATTGCACCCAAGGTTTCACTAGAATTTTGAGCGTCAATCCAATTAAGACCACCACCAATACCGAGCATTGGATCTATCCAACCATCCGCATCGATGAGGCTTCTAAAGCTGTAATTGAACATACCATCCAAAGCATAATAGGACAGATTTTCCACTCTTGCGTCTCCATATTTTTCTATCTGGTTTGCTGATGCGGCTGCTTCAAAATGAAAACCGCCTCCAAAATATCTTGCTACGGAAATACGCGATAAAGAAGGAAGTATATTCCAATGATCTTTTGCGTTAAAAAATTCATCAAAACGGGATCCCAACACACCGTTATCATCACCATTTGGGTAATAATCGACGGCATTTATCCCAATACCTATGGCCCAAGGATTATTTTCATCTTGTGCACTCATTGTGGAGAAACACAAAACGAACAATGAAGCCAATAAAAATCTGCTAAGATGTTTCATATTTAGTTGTTTTAGTTTGAAATGTTAATTAACAAATGTAGCTTGTTAAAATATACGAACAAAGGTTTAAATCAGAAAATTTTCTTAAATATGCCGCTATGACAGGCTTTGTAGATGATTTAGGGGAAACATATCCCTCCAGATCGAAGACCGAATATATATTTAATTCCTACATAATATTCGAGATAAGAATCTGTAAATCCGTCTTTACTGTTTTTGTAAACTCCTTGTCCTACAATGGCCAAGCTCGGACTTATCCAGAAATTTACACCACCTCCAATGTTCAGGGTGTTGGTTTCAATTTTTTCTTCGACACCAAAATTTTCCAACCAGGTGATTCCGGCCCCAGCCATTAGATAGGGATCGATGAGTTTGTCCTCCCCGTTATATAAAAGGTCCCGAAAACTGTATAAAGCATAGGCGTCAATGGCGGCATGATCTAAATTAACCCCCATTAAACCTGGATATTCTTCTATTTCATTCACGGAATATGAAAATTCGGCCGACAATCCTTTCCAAATATGACGTCCAACAGATATTCTCAAAGCCGAGAAAGTAGTGTTGATTTGTTTATCGGTTTCCTCCGAATTATAATAATCTACAGCATTCCAACCGAGGCCTACGTACCAAGGTTGCCTTTCATTTTGGGCTGAAATTTGAAAAGTGGTTAAAAAAAGAACTACGAGTGCAACTATTCTCATTTTTTGGATTTTAAAATAATTCTTTAACAAATGTATATGGTTATCCACATTACAAAATCACAAAAGATTCTAATTTATTCTTAAGGCTTTGCGAAAAAAGTTAAAGCACTAATTTTAAATGACTTGAAGTTCTTTTCCTATTTTAATAAAGGCTTGTAATGCCTTATCCAAATGTTCTTTGGTATGAGCTGCCGATAACTGGACTCTTATTCTCGCTTTTCCTTTTGGCACGACGGGAAAGAAAAATCCTATTACATAAATACCTTCCTCCAAGAGTCGGTCTGCCATTGTTTGCGATAATTGGGCGTCATACAACATCACAGGAACAATAGCGGCATCACCATCAATAATATCGAAACCGGCTTCTTGCATTCCTTTTTTGAAATAGGCCGTGTTTTCTTTGACCTTTCTTCTCAAAGAATCATCATTTTCCAACATTTCAAAAACTTTGATGGAAGCTCCTACGATGGCAGGTGCCAAAGAATTGGAAAACAAATAAGGTCGCGACCGTTGGCGCAGCATTTCAATAATTTCTTTTTTCCCTGTTGTGTAGCCTCCCATGGCGCCGCCCAAAGCTTTGCCCAAAGTTCCGGTAATAATGTCAATTCTTCCCAATACACCTTTTTCTTCAAGGGTACCAATTCCATTTTCACCGATAAAACCTGCGGCGTGGGCTTCATCAATCATGACCATGGCATCGTATTTTTCGGCCAGGTCACAAATCTTATCCAAAGGAGCGACAAGACCGTCCATTGAAAAAACGCCGTCGGTTACCACAAGTTTAAAACGGGCTCCGTTGGCGGTGGCTTCTTTCAATTTTTCCTCCAGTTCTGCCATGTTGTTATTTTCATATCGATAACGGGCTGCTTTGCACAACCTGACACCGTCGATAATAGATGCGTGGTTCAAGGAATCAGAAATAATAGCATCTTGTTCCGAAAGTAAAGGTTCAAACACGCCCCCGTTTGCATCAAAAGCTGCTGCATAAAGAATGGTGTCTTCTGTGTTATAAAAATCGGCGATCTTTTGTTCCAGCTCTTTATGGATATCCTGAGTTCCACATATAAAACGAACACTTGACATTCCGAACCCATGCGTGTCCATGGTATCTTTTGCTGCCTGAATCACGTCAGGATGTGAAGAAAGTCCTAAATAATTGTTCGCACAGAAATTGATCACTTCCTGCCCCGTCGAAATTTTAATGACCGCACCTTGAGGAGAGATTATGATTCTTTCTTTTTTATAAAGTCCGTTGTCTTTTATTTCTTGTAGTTCTTTTTCTAGATGATTTTTTATTGCTCCGTACATGTTTTCTATTTTTTACAAAATTACAATTTTCGTTTCGGAATTCGTTGACGTGTTTTTTAAGTACACCAGTATTTTCTTTTCAACCGTATATCCCATTTCTTCCAAAATATCTGAATACGATTGAAGTTGTTGGCGATGCACATTTTTCATTTCGCCGGATTTATAATCAATCACAACAGCATTTCTGTCTTTTATATTAATTCTATCTGCCCTTAGGATTCCCACTGAAGAAATTGTTTCCCTTTCATTGAAAGTTTTCCAATTACCATTAAAATACTCTTCAAGTTCGGGATGGGAAACCACTTCTTCCAAAACCTCTATAATTTCATCTTTATTGTTTTCGGGGAAAAGACCCTCATCGATTGCTTTTTCAATAGCATTTGAAATATCTGATGCTATGTGGATGTCTTCAAAAATTCTATGAATAATATTTCCTTTCTCAATGGCTTCACCTTGAGCCGTGTTCCATAGAAGTCCGGCGGTGGTAATAATATTTATTCCATGATCCTGGGGTCGTGAGGAATAAAAATGCTGCTGTTTGATTGAAGTTTGCGCGGTAGTCGATTCTGAATTTTTCGTTTCTGGTTTTTCTCCGATTTCATATTGAAAAATAGCATCGCTCCACAAATTTTTTTGTTTCAGAAAATTGATCAATAAGCCGGAAATTTTAGAAGTATTTTCTTCCTTTTTCGCATTTAAATCGTGGTTGGAAATCACATATAATCTATCTACAGGTCTTGTTAATGCAACATAAAGCACATTGGTAGAATCTAACTGGGTTTGATAGATAAGCTCTTGATATGCATCCATGGCTTCTTTTTTCCAATGGCGCATTTTTTTGGATGCGGAAATGTAGCTTGACGGAATTGAATTTAAATCTTCAGGATGTGAAATCCATAGCGAATTTCGCGTGACGTCATCAATTTTGTTATTGGCAAAAGGATAGATGACAACGGGAAATTCCAATCCTTTGGATTTGTGAATCGTCATGATTTGCACAGCATCTTCGGTTTTTGGTGCTACAATGCTTAATTTTTCTGTGTTCAATTCCCATAATTCCAAAAATTGCAAAATCCCGCCAGATGATTTTTGAGTGGCTTCATAAACAAAATCAAGAAAAAACTGCACATAAGCATCGGAAGCTGAAACCAATTTGAAGGAATTTATTGCGTATTCCACAGCTTCGTACAGCGACAGGGATTTCATTTGTTTTAAACTAAAAACAATTCCGTGGTCATTTAAAAAATTTGATATTTCTAGCTCGTTGGAACGAAGATGTTGATTTATGATTTGATGCGGCGATTCAATTTGCAGAACTTCGGAAGCAATAAAATTCAGTATTTCATATTTCTGCTTTAAATCATTCGGAAAAATTGAAAGTTGCAGGAGGGAAACAATAAAATTGACTTCAGGACTTTGGGAAACCAAGAGCGTTTCCGAAGAAATAATGGGAATCCCGTTCATACTCAAAAAATTGGCAATGGCCACTCCTTCTTTTCTCCTTCGCGTTAAAATGCAGATGTCCTTTTTGGGCACGCCTTCCTGTTCGAGTTCATTGATTATTTCCAAGACTCTTTCGGGAAATAATATTAAATCTTCCTCTGCTTTTTCCGATTCAATAAAAGAAATATTCACATATCCTTTTCCTTCTTTACAAGGCGTCTGTTGACTGGTTTTGGAGAACAAATCAATATGCTCTGGAGCCGTCATGAAATTTGAAACATGCATGAAAAATTCATTGTTGAATTTCACGATTTCTGAACAACTCCTGTAATTGTTCGGTAGGTTGACTATTTTCTTTTTGCCCGAAGCAAAAGGATTTCCCGTATTGTACAAATCCATAAACTGTTCAGCTTTTCCTCCACGCCAACGATAAATGGATTGTTTGGCATCGCCAACAATGGTCAGGCCTGAAGTTTCATTTTCAATTGGCAAACTGGAAAGACTGTGATCGATTAGCGGAATTAGATTTTCCCATTGCAATTGAGAAGTATCTTGAAATTCGTCTATAAAATAATTTGAATATTTTTCTCCCAATCGTTCGTAAATAAACGGGACGGGTTGATCTTTAATAGCATTGCTGATGATTGCATTGAATTCTGAGATCATCATCAGGGATCGTTCTTTTTTTATAAGATTTATCTCTTGATTGATGATGTTCAAAACCGAAAGCGGACTCAGTTGTTTTTTTACTTCCAATAAAAACTCGAGTTCCGTGATTTTTTTCTTTGAATCGAAAAATTGTTCCGCTATTTCGGGTTGAAGTTGATCCAGAATTTGTTGTTTATGGGCCTCAAGTTTTTTGGCATATAGGGGCTCGGTTTCAATATTGAGTTGCCAAGCGGCATCAAATCCTATTGATGCATATTTTTTGTCCAGTAATTTTAAAAAGTGTTTTGGCAAATAACCACTTTTGAAATCTTCAGGTTCAATACCATGCTTATTAATGAATTCAAAAAAATGGGTGGCGGTTTCCGGAATTTCGATTTCCAATTTTTTAATTTTGGAATTCAGGACTTTTGCGAATCCCGAAAAATCCTTTAAAGTTTTATCCTTGATCCTGCGGAGTTCATTTTGATTGTTTTCGTTTGTTAGAAGCCTGGCTACGTCAACAAGATTTCTGCTAATATCCCAACTTTTGTCTTCATCGGTTTTGGAAAGCGTGAAATTTACCAATGTATTCGTCAATTCATTGTCCTCCCCAATTCTGTTCACCACTCTGTCAACAGCCTCAAGAAGAATTTGTTCCGTGTTCAACTCGACCTCAAAATTGATGGGAATCCCTAAATCTTTGGCAAAGGTTCTAAGAATTCTATGGGTGAAACCATCTATTGTTGAAATTTCGAAGGAGGCATAATTATAAATGATATTCTTTAGGATGAATTGCGCTTTCTGCCTGAGTTCTTCATCGCTTAAATTTGTTTCTTCGGAAATTGCCTCTTTGAGCGAGTGAAATTTCGGCGGACAAGGAGTTTGTGAGATTGCATGCAGCGTATCAAGAATTCTAGTCTTCATTTCTTCTACAGCTTTATTCGTAAAAGTAATAGCCAGAATATTGCGATAGCTGTCGATTTTTTTGGATCTAAAAAGTATACTTAAATACCGGACCACCAACGTAAAGGTTTTACCCGATCCCGCTGAAGCATTGTAAATTGTAAAGTTGCTGTTTGAAGAATTCAATTTTTGTTTTTTGCTAAAGTACTAAATAGGTTTTTTAGGATTGTAAAACGCTGAAGTTTCAGGGATTTTTATCCTTTGTGTAATTTATAACAGTTTTTTGTTTTAAATATATCCGTTAATCGTTAAATTTGAGAGATTATTAACTAAACAAAAACATTTACTATGGCTTTTGAGTTACCAAAATTGAAATATGCCTTTGACGCATTAGAACCTCATATTGATGCAAAAACAATGGAAGTTCATCACGATAAACACCACGCCGGTTATACCCAAAAATTAAATGCAGCAATTGAGGGAACCGATATGGAAGGAAAAAACATAGAAAATATCCTATTGAACCTGGATAAATCGAATGCTGCGGTTCGAAACAATGGCGGAGGCTATTACAACCACAATTTGTTTTGGGAAGTAATGTCGCCAAATGGTGGAGGAAAACCAACTGGTGATTTGGCGAATGCCATCAATGATTCGTTTGGCTCTTTCGATTCTTTTAAAGAAAAGTTTTCTAATGCTGCTGCAACGCAATTTGGTTCAGGATGGGCGTGGTTATGTGTCCACAAAGGAGGAAAATTGGAAATATGTTCGACACCAAATCAAGATAATCCTTTAATGCCCGGAGTAGGTTGCGGAGGAACACCTATTTTAGGATTGGATGTTTGGGAACATGCATATTACTTAAATTACCAAAACAAACGTCCAGATTATATTTCTGCTTTTTTCAATGTTGTAAATTGGGAAGAAGTAGCGGCGAGATATGCAAAAGAGAAATAGAAATTTTTTCAATTTCAAAAAGAAAAAGACTGTCTGAAAAGATGGTCTTTTTTCTTTTATACGACCGCGAAATTGGAGTTTTTTAAAAATAAAAAAGACGGATTTTCATCCGCCTTTTTTGCCCCAAATCTACCATGAACTTAACCTACTTATGCTATGGTACGGTAAAGATATGCACATTATATGTACGCATAATATTTTTTAGACGAACAACCTTAATATTAGATGAACTACACATTCTGCTAATTTTCAAGACTTTATTAGTATGCTCGTTCTGTATTCCCTTCGTAAAAATTGATAAAAGCCCGGTTCACAACCCTATTGCCTCCAAATGTGGGATAATTGCCGGTAAAGTACCAATCTCCCAAATGTTCGGGAGTCGCTTTGTGTAGGTTTTCAACACTCTGGTAAATTATTTTGACTTCAGTTTTTACCGATTCATCACTGAGGAGTTGCGCTATTTTGTCTGAAATTTGTTCCGTAGTAAAAGGTTCATAAATTTCTTTTACAAAATTTTGTACCTCTTTATCCTCCATATTGATTTGGGAAATACATTTCTGATAAACTTCTTCTACTTTATGATACTGGTTTGTTTCCTTCAGCAATTCCAAAGCAGCTCTAAAAGCAACGAGATCTTTTAAATTGGCCATATCTATTCCGTAACAATCGGGATATCGGACTTGCGGGGCAGATGAAACAACGATAAGTTTCTTCGGGTTTAATCTTGCCATCATTTTGATAATGCTCTTTTTCAAAGTCGTTCCCCGAACAATACTGTCGTCTATAATGACCAAATTGTCTGTTGGTTTCACAACTCCATAAGTAACATCGTAAACATGGGCGACCAAATCATCCCGACTACTGTCTTCAGTGATAAAGGTTCTCAGTTTTACGTCTTTTATGGCGATTTTCTCGGTCCGGAGTCTGTGCGATAAAATTTGCTGTAGCCGCTCATCCGTGAGGTTTTCTTTTTCTTCGAGAATGGCTTCATTTTTCTGTTTGTTCAATTCGTCTTGTGCAGCTTCCACCATTCCGTAGAAGGAAGTCTCCGCGGTGTTCGGGATATAGGAAAAAACGGTATTCAATGTATCGTGATCAATTGCTTTTAAAACATCGGGCATTATTAATTTTCCCAACATTTTTCGTTCCTTGTAAATTTCGGCATCACTTCCCCTTGAAAAATAAATTCGCTCGAAAGAACAAGATTTTCTTTCGGTGGGCTCCAGAATTTGTTTGATCGTGGTCTCACCATTTTTCTTGGTGATGATGGCATGACCCGGGTTAAGTTCTTTTACATCTTCAAAATTAACATTGAAAACGGTCTGAATTACCGGTCTTTCCGAAGCGACAACCACAACTTCGTCATCTTGGTAATAAAATGCCGGTCTAATTCCCGCGGGATCACGGAAAACAAATGAATCTCCATGTCCAAACAATCCGGCCATGGCATATCCGCCATCCCAATTTTTTGATGATTTTCTAAGGATTTTCGCTATTTTCAATCTTTCGGCAATAATCGGGGAAGCTTCAATTTTCGTATAACCTTCTTTTTTTAATTTTTTATAAAGTTTCCTGACTTCATCATCCAGAAAATGCCCAATATTTTCCATTACGGTCACCGTGTCGGCACGTTCTTTTGGATGTTGACCCAGTTCAACCAAATTGTCGAATAATTCAAAAACATTGGTCATGTTGAAATTTCCGGCAACGATGAGGTTTCGGTGCATCCAATTGTTCATTCGTAAAAAAGGGTGGACACTTTCAACACTGTTTTTGCCAAATGTACCGTAACGTACGTGACCAAGATATAATTCGCCTATATAGGGTAAGTTTTTTTTCTGAAGCGTCACATTATCGGCGTATTCTGGATGCGCAAGTAATTCGTTATTGATGCGCTCGTTCATTTGCGAGAAAATATCCTGGATTGGCTGCGCATCGATGGATCGAATCCGACTAATATACCTTTCGCCAGGTTCCATATTTAATTTGATGCTTGCAAGACCTGCACCATCTTGACCGCGATTGTGCTGCTTCTCCATCATTAAATACATTTTATTCAATCCATAAAATGCAGTTCCATACTTCTCCTTGTAAAATTCCAAAGGTTTGAGAAGCCTTACAAGTGCTATTCCGCACTCATGTTTAATCGCATCACTCATATTGTGCCTACTGGTTATTTTTAAAATAAAAAAAGCCCTGCAAAAACAGGGCGCTAAATTAAGTCAGTTCAATTTCAAACTGTGTCAAGGATTTGAAATCCTGTAACCGTTCTTGAATTTCATCTTTTGTTAAATCCTCCATCCGCTCTGTTCCAAACTTTTCCACACAAAAAGAAGCAAGATTCGAGCCATAAATAACCGCCTTCTTCATGTTTTCAAAGGAAATATTACCGGTATCTGCTAAATAACCTGCAAATCCGCCTGCAAAAGTATCGCCAGCGCCGGTCGGGTCAAAAACGTCCTCCAAAGGTAGGGCGGGTGCGAAGAAAATTTGTCCTTTATGAAACAATAATGCTCCGTGCTCTCCTTTTTTGATCACCACGAATTTGGGTCCCATTTCCTCAATTTTTCTTGCAGCTTTTACCAATGAATATTCATTTGTTAATTGTCTCGCTTCCTCATCATTTATGGTAATAACATCTATTTTCTTCATCACCTTCACCAAATCATCCCACGCATGGTCCATCCAGAAATTCATCGTGTCTAATATGGTTAGCTTCGGATTTTTTACTTGCTCCAAAACGCTCATTTGTACCAAAGGATGCAAATTTCCCAGCATTACAATTTCGGCATTTTTATAATTTTCAGGAACAACAGGATTAAAATCGGCCAAAACATTTAATTGTGTTTCCAATGTATCCCTGCTGTTGAGGTCATTGTGATATTTTCCGCTCCAGAAAAATGTTTTTCCTCCTTCAACGATTTCAACACCCGAAATATTGATGTTTTTCTCTTCCAACATTTGCAAGTATTCCTGCGGAAAATCGTCCCCAACTACGGAAACAATTGCACTGTCAACATCAAATTGCGAGGCAGAAAGACCAATATAAGTGGCTGCTCCACCTAAGATTTTATCTGTCTTTCCAAATGGGGTTTCAATGGCATCAAAGGCTACGGTTCCTACAATCAGTAATTTATTCATAACAAGATTTAAGCGGCAAATATACGCTTTGTTTTAGTAGACAAAAAATTTAATGAACTGGTTAAAAAAGGTTTTTTGGTTCTTCAAAACCTTCATCGATCAGCAACTTTGATTGTTTGGAAGCTTCCACAGCCAACGCATCGCACCGCTCGTTTTGAGGATGTTCGTTATGACCTTTTATCCATTTTAAAAAAACTTTGTGTTTTCGGTATTCTTTTAGAAATGCGATCCACAGATCCGCATTTTTTCGATCTGTAAAATTCTTTTTTTCCCAACCAAAAACCCATTTCTTTTCGACTGCATCCACCACATATTTTGAATCTGAAAAAACAACAACGGTGGTATTGGGATTTTTTAGTTTTTTTAAAGCGTCTATCACGGCCAATAATTCCATTCTATTGTTAGTGGTATGTTTAAAACCTTTTGAAAATTCCTTGCGATAAGGTTTCCCCACCCATTCCATTACAATTCCGTAGCCGCCCGGACCAGGATTGCCCCTCGCGGCACCATCTGTATAAATGTGAACTTCAGGAACCACTTTTCGAATTTAAAAGTTTTTCAATAACCTGCGGAAAATATTCATGTTCCAATTGATGTATTTTTTGTGCTACTTCACTTGGCGTATCTGAAGGGTCGACAGGAATGCTTTTCTGAAAAATTATTTCGCCTTCATCATATTTTTCGTTCACAAAATGAATGCTTATTCCCGTTTCTGTCGCTTTATCTTTCACGATGGCTTCATGGACTTTCATTCCATACATGCCTTTTCCGCCGTAATTCGGCAGTAAAGCAGGGTGAATATTGATAACTTTGTTCGGGAATTCGCTTATAATCTTATCTGGAAAAATCCATAGAAATCCTGCTAAAACAATAATTTCTGGCTTGATGTCTTTGAGTATATGTAAAATCTGATTGTCCGAATACAATGCGTTTCTATCAAAAGCGATACTTATAACCCCCAATTTTTCTGCTTTCTCCAAGACGGGAGCGTCTTTTTTATTTGAAAAAACATGGGAAACCGAAATGTCTCGATTCCCCTCAAAGTATTTAATGATGTTTATCGTATTGCTTCCGGTGCCGGAAGCAAATATGACTATTTTTCTTTTCAAGATGAAAGCGGATTAGCAAAAGTGGAATTAACAAATTTATAAAAACAAAATTAATTGCTTTAAATTTAAAAATATGTAAATTACCTTCACATTTTTAAAGTAAAAAAAGGTTTTAAAATAAAGTTTATTATTTTTGCCACTTAATTAAAATTTAAAAACAGAAAATTATGTCAGACATTGCATCAAGAGTAAAAGCGATTATCGTTGACAAACTAGGAGTTGACGAGAATGAAGTAGTTAACGAGGCTAGCTTCACCAACGACTTGGGCGCTGATTCATTGGACACAGTGGAATTGATCATGGAATTCGAAAAAGAATTTGATATCCAGATTCCAGATGATCAAGCAGAAAATATTGCGACCGTTGGTCAGGCAATTTCTTATATTGAAGACGCAAAAAAATAAGAAAACTGCAGTATGGAGTTAAAGCGGGTTGTAGTAACGGGAATTGGTGCACTTACCCCAATCGGGAACAATATTGAAGAGTATTGGGAAGGATTGGTAAACGGTAAAAGTGGGAGTGCACCCATTACTTATTTTGACACCGAAAAGTTTAAGACTAAATTCGCTTGTGAACTCAAAAATTTCAATGTCACTGATTTCTTTGATCGCAAAGAAGCCAGAAAACTGGATAAATTTGCTCAGTACGCTATTGTTGCATCAGATGAAGCAATAAAAGATTCGGGTATTGATTTTGACGGCATAGACAAATTGCGTGTTGGTGTAATTTGGGGAGCAGGAATTGGCGGACTGGAAACCTTTCAGGATGAAGTAATTTCATTTGCACAAGGTGATGGAACTCCAAGATTTAATCCTTTTTTTATACCTAAAATGATAGCAGACATTGCCCCAGGCAATATCTCTATCCGGCACGGGTTTATGGGTCCCAATTATACCACTGTTTCTGCTTGTGCTTCCGCTGCAAATGCAATGATTGATTCTTTGAATTATATTCGGTTAGGTTACAGCGATATCATAATAACAGGCGGATCAGAAGCGGCTGTAACACCAGCTGGAATGGGCGGTTTTAATGCCATGCATGCACTTTCTACCAGAAACGAAAGCCCTGAAACAGCATCAAGACCGTTTGATGCAACTAGGGATGGTTTCGTTTTAGGAGAAGGAGCAGGGGCATTGGTATTGGAAGAATACGAACATGCCAAAGCTAGAGGCGCTAAAATTTATGCTGAACTTGTTGGTGGAGGTTTGTCATCTGATGCGTATCACATGACCGCACCACATCCGGAAGGAGTAGGGGTGGTTGCCGTGATGGAAAGTTGTTTGAAGAATGCAGGTTTAAAGCCAGAAGATGTAGATGCCATTAATACACATGGTACTTCTACACCACTGGGAGATGTTGCTGAATTAATAGCAATCTCCAAAGTATTTGGTGAACATGCAAAAAACATCAACATCAATTCCACGAAATCAATGACAGGACATTTACTTGGAGCAGCTGGAGCTATTGAAGCAATCGCATCAATCTTGGCCATGCAACATGGAATTGTTCCTCCTACCATTAATCATGAACATTTTGATGAAAAGATCAACAAGGAATTGAATTTGACTTTAAACAAAGCGCAGAAACGTGAAGTGAATGTTGCCATGAGCAACACCTTCGGTTTTGGAGGTCACAATGCCTGCGTGATCTTTAAAAAGATTCAAGAATAAACCTTGTCAAAATGAGTTTTATCCGTAAGATAATTGATTCCCGCTCTTCCAGAGACGGGAATTTTTTTATGGAGCTGCAAAAAATCCTTGGTTTCAGTCCCAAGAACATAGACCACTACGAGCGGGCTTTTACGCATAGATCTTTAAAGAAAAAAGATGCTATTGGGAATGAAATGAATTTCGAGCGACTCGAATTTCTGGGTGATGCAATGCTTGGGGCGGTAATCGCTGCTTATCTTTTTAAAGAAGTGCCCGGCGGAGATGAAGGTTACCTCACAAAAATGAGGTCAAAAGTAGTAAGCAGGGCGCATTTGAATGAATTGGGTCAGGATCTGGATCTTATTTCTTTCATAAAAACCACCATCCCCAAGGAGCAATTTGGGGCGAATGTACATGGAAATTTATTCGAAGCACTCGTGGGGGCAATTTATTTGGACAGAGGCTACTCCTATTGTGAACAATTTATTCATAAACGTGTCATTTATCCTTACGTTGATATTGAGCAACTAGAGGGGAAAGTGATTAGCTATAAAAGTCTGCTGATAGAATGGTGCCAAAAGGAAAAGAAAAAATTTCTGCTTGAAGTTTATGACGATAACGGTATAGATGAAGCCAAACACTTTGCTGTCAAACTCAGTATAGACGAAAAAATTGTGGCCAAGGCTCGGGCAACTTCCAAGAAAAAAGCGGAAGAAAAGGCATCCAAAAGAGCGTATTTTGCACTTCAGGATCAAATAGGAATCAAAGCAGATTAAACTATATTCTTTTCACAGAATTATTTAAAGGGGAAAGCTTTAAATGTGCATTGGCTTTTTTTATCTTTATCCTATAATTTTATTGTTTTATGCCCGCACATAAATTGCTAATAGATAACCTTGTTGAAGATAACTATCATTTGATCGCCATTCATAGCGGAACAGCAGATTATACCACCGCCTTTTTATTGAACAAATATTTGAATACTCAATTGTCCCGAACAGATTTCGACTTGGATTTTAAGTATAAATCAGTCAAAGCGGCCTATGTTCTCTATAAGTTTTACGATGAAGAAAATATGACAACTTTTTATTTGGTCAACAATAAGTTTAAGGGCGTGAACCTCAATAACACTAACGAAGGTTCGCTTTTTCAAATGGATTGGGACAGCATCACGACGCATCTTCTTCCAGAGCATAAGAAAGTGGATTATTTTTTAAAAATTGAAGACAGCAACAATGACGAGGAAGTGGACGAACTACTTTTTAAAATCAAAAAAATTCCGCAGATAACAACCGCATACATGATAGCAATCGAAAAAATTAAAAATCAAGAAAACTTAATCTTTGAATAATGCACACGAATAAGAAAACCAAAATAGTAGCTACCCTCGGACCGGCTACAAGTACAAAAGAGGTTCTGAATGACATGCTGAAAGCGGGTGTGAATGTATTCAGAATTAACTTTTCACATGCCGAATACGACGATGTAAAGCAAAGAATCGAAATGATTCGTGAACTGAGCAAAGAATTTGGATATAACACCGCGATTTTGGCCGATTTACAAGGCCCGAAACTAAGAATCGGTATGATGAAAGAGGAAGTGATTGTTTCGAAAGGGGACGAAATCACTTTTGTTACAGGAGAAGAATTTCAAGGGGATCGGGAAAAAGTTTATATGAATTATTCCAAATTTCCAAAAGATGTAAAAGCTGGTGAAAGAATACTTTTGGACGATGGAAAATTGATATTTGAAGTTGTTTCCACCAATAAGGAAAATGAAGTTTTGGCCAAAGTCGTTCAAGGTGGACCGCTGCGTTCCAAAAAAGGTGTAAACCTTCCGAACACAAAAATTTCTTTGCCCGCGCTGACCAAAAAAGATAAAAAGGACGCAATTTTCGCCATAGAACAACAAGTCGATTGGTTCGCATTATCCTTTGTCCGAAACAATAAAGACATCGAAATGCTTCAGGATATCATCAAAGAACACAGCGATCATAAAATTCCGATTATCGCAAAAATCGAGAAACCTGAAGGCGTGGCAAATATTGATAAAATTGTTGCTGCTTGCGACGGAATTATGGTTGCCAGAGGTGATTTGGGTGTTGAAATTCCCGCCCAAGAAGTTCCTTTAATCCAGAAAAAATTGGTGCTCAGAGCGAAACAAGCGCGGATTCCCGTAATTATTGCCACCCAAATGATGGAAACCATGATCAACAGCCTCACACCAACCCGTGCTGAGGTGAATGACGTAGCAAACTCCGTTATGGACGGTGCCGATGCCGTAATGCTGAGCGGCGAAACCTCTGTGGGCAGTTATCCGGTTCAGGTGATCGAAAAAATGGCTTCTATTATTAAAAGTGTGGAAGAATCACCGCTTATCAAGGTTCCGCATGATCCGCCACATGTAATGACGAACCGCTATATTACCAAGGCGATTTGTTACCACGCCGCGGTCATGGCCAACGAAATTAAAGCCAAGGCCATTTGTACTTTAACGAATAGTGGCTATACTGCTTTTCAAATTTCAGCGTGGCGCCCGGCATCCCATATTTTGGTTTTTACCTCCAATTATCGCATTCTCACACAACTAAACCTCCTTTGGGGTGTGCAAGCTTTTTTCTACGACAAATTTGTGAGCACCGATGAAACCATTGAAGATATCAACCAAATTGCTGAATCTGAAGGATTTGTAAAACCGGGTGATTTCTCCATTAACTTGGCCGCCATGCCTATTTCAAACAAAGGAATGGTGAACACGTTAAGGGTTTCAGAGATTAAATAGTATTTGGGCGTTCCCACCGTCGCCGGAAAATGGCTCCGGTGGGCGCGCTTTCACTACTCTCTTTTTTTGAAAATAAAAAAGAGCTCAAACATGCCGTTCAATCGCTAACGCAGACTTTTTTAAATTCCAAAATCCAAAATCATCAATCACCAATCACCAATCACCAATCACCAGTTATCAATCACCACTTAACCATTCCGAAATTCCAAATTCCAAAATCAAAAATCAAACTTCAGCTGAACTGCGATTTCTTCCTGTTTTTCTTTTTGATCCGTATTGAAATTTGAGAGAGAAATTCCCAATAATCGGACGGAATCTTTCATTTTTTCCTGAAACAAAAGCTCTTTGATGGTTTCCATAATTAATTCCTTGGAGGCAACAAATACGGAAAGGGTTTTACTTCTCGTTTGAAGCGTAAAATCGCTATATTTTATTTTTAAAGTAATCGTTTTGCCCGCGACCTTGCTTTTGGTTAATCGCTGTTCCACTTCTTCTGCAATATAGGTGAGTCGTTCCAGCATAAAAATTTCCGAAGAAATATTTTCGTCAAAAGTATGTTCAGATCCCAAGGATTTTCTTGTTCGGTGTGGCTTGACTTCACTAATATGAATTCCGCGTACAACATTATAATAATGTTCTCCACTTTTGCCAAAGTTTTCATTCAAGAAATCGGATGTTTTCGATTTTAAATCCTTTCCCGTAAAAATTCCGAATTGGTACATCTTTTCCGCAGTGACTTTTCCAATTCCAAAAAATTTGCGAATGTCGAGAACTTCCAAAAATCCCTCAACTTCTTCAGGATTGATTGTTTTTTGTCCGTTGGGCTTGTTGATATCACTGGCAATTTTGGCAACAAATTTATTAATGGAAATTCCCGCGGAAGCATTCAGTCCTGTTTTCTCTTTTATTTTCGCTCTGATTTCCTCCGCGATCATTGTCGCACTCGGATTTCCTTTTTTATTTTCGGTTACGTCCAAATAAGCTTCATCCAAAGAGAGTGGTTCCACCAAATCTGTGTATTCATAAAAAATTTTCCGAATCTGATTTGAAATTTCGCGATACCGATCAAACCTCGGGTTCACAAAAATCAACGGCGGACAAATTTTCTTGGCAATCATACTGCTCATTGCACTTTTCACACCAAATTTTCTTGCCTCATAACTTGCTGCGGCAACAACGCCACGTTCGGCATTTCCACCAACAGCAATAGGTTTTCCAAGCAAATCAGGATTGTCCAGTTGCTCTACAGATGCATAAAAGGCATCCATGTCCACATGAATAATTTTGCGTAAAACTGGTTGATTTTCCACTCTGTAAATTTAGGAAAACAACGAGTAAACTCATTGGAAATATAATTGAGTTGTATAAAAACATTTGATATTCCCCTATCTTTGGAAAAGAAGAATTTTTTCAAATATGAAAACAGCAATCATCATAGGTTCAACAGGATTAACCGGGAGTATTTTACTTGAAAAACTGCTTCAAGATGTGCGCTATGGAAATATTAAACTGTTTTCCCGCAGCAGTGTTGGAATTGAAAATGCCAAAATTGAAGAACATCTTGTCAATCTTTTCGAACTTGAAAAATACAAAGAACTGTTTACTGCGGATGAGGTTTTTTGTTGTATTGGCACTACCCAAAAGAGGACTCCCGATAAAACCACTTATCACAAAATAGATTACGGAATTCCCGTCAACGCGGCAAAACTGGCCAAGGAAAATGGAATCTCGACTTTTTTGGTGATTTCGGCTTTGGGAGCAAATCCTGAGAGTCGGTTTTTTTATAATAGGACCAAAGGGGAAATGGAACGCGATGTTTTAAAACAAAAAATTCCGCAGACCTATTTTTTTCAACCTTCATTAATCGCCGGAGACCGGAAAGAAAACCGGCCGTTTGAATATGCTTGGAAAAAAGTAATGAAACTCGGAGATCAT
>DASSWB010000101.1:0-6707 GCA_035705495.1 Salinimicrobium sp.
TAAAGAATATAGCCGTATTCCTTTTAAGGTTTCAAATTCATCCAAGGTTTTCATATTTTGGATGACATCTACTTTTATTACGGTTCCTTTTTTATGGATGAAGAAACGAAGAAAGGTAAACTGGTCGGAAAGGTTCATCGGATCGATAAAACTTCTTGCGCTATTTCCGTAAAAAGCCTGTACTTCTTCTTGAATTTTTTTGAAGCCTTCAAAACCAATGATTTCGTTACAAAACAAATCGATATCGACGGATTCCCGGTGGTTGTATCGTAATGCGAGATTTGTGCCACCGGCCAAGGCAAATTTTTCCATACCCGGAAGATTTTGTAGTTCTTTGATGGTCTTGTTATGAACCGGACTTACGGCACTCATAGCGAGTAGCGAAGAAAAGGTTTTGCGCGATAGCGTTTTGCCACCAATCTACATACCTCGTTGCTAATTAGTTCTTTGGTATCTTTTAAAACTGCGAGGATTTCTTTTTTTGGATATACCTTTTCCAAGTTTTCAATATCATCCTCAAAAGTATCTTGTGTAGTGGCAAATAAAGCTCTGGGGATAATGATAGTTTTATCCCTTTTTGCCGATAATTTATCAACATCCATATCCCAAAACAGGTATTTGGGAAATGTTTTTGCTATGTTGATTTGTGTTTTCATTTTTGAAACGCTTATGACAAAGATAGTGATTTGGAAAGAGATAGCAACAAACGCGCCAAGGTTCTTTTCGAGCAAGTAAAAGCGCCTGCGGCCATACGGAGGTGACTGTGGCACCGGAGTATTAGGATTACGGCGGTCGTGAGGTACGAGCGACCGACGGCGAGCCGCCTGCGAGAGGAGCAAGGGAGCGGGGCGGAGAAGCCGAGGGACGAGGCGACCGACCCGCATTGTAGGGAAACTGGCAAACGGAGACACTTTCAAAATAAAAACGGGGGTCGAGGCTTGCCAGTTTCCCGAACGAGGGCTGGCGCGGTTTTTTGCCACGGAATATTTCTTCGGAAAACTAAAATTCTACTCAGCAAAGAGGTTCAAATGAATTTAGATTGCAAAAACCGTGACAGCCCGATGCCCGCCGCGACCCGCAGGCTCGCATAAACACGGCGGGCGGGGGATTTTTTTTCTTCCCGCTTGCTTTGGCCGGTGCGCTGGATGGCGGGATGAAAAAAAAGACCAAGTAGCCCGCACGAGGGACGAGGAAGGAACTGCAAAAAACGTGACAGGCTCGGAGCTTGCGGAGACCCCGAAGGCAACCGCAGTCCCGATTTTTCGGGACGAAGGTTGCCGAAGGGGCGGCAAAGCTTGTTTTTTTGGTCCTTATTTTGAAAAACTACAAGGTCAAAAAAACAGGCTTTGACGGCCTGGCGCGATTTTTTGCGGACGACCGAGGAGCGAGACCGCTTTACCTGCTCACGAATGCTTCAACTTTGAGTGAGGGTTCTTTTGAAAACGAAGGTTTTTGATGAGGGTTTCTTTATTGCACAAATGTTTTTTGAAAACAAAGGTGTGCGCAAAGGCAAAAGGCAAAAGCCAAATTTTCGATTTCTGTTATTTTCAATGAACCTTATTTGTGCTTATCGAAAATTCTGGCTTTTGCCGCGCGGAACAGAAGGCGTTTGGGAATGAGCGAGTGAGCGACGATAGGAGTGAACGAGGGAAAGAGCAAATGCCGAAGGTGGGGATGTTTATTCTGTTGGAAGAAGGGAATACTCCAAAATATGTCGAATATCTTTTTCCCGAATGGGCTTTCTTTTGATATGTTCCGTATCTAAAAAAGAACTAAACGAAATCATCGATTCTACCCCTTTTTGTTTCTTTATAAAGTCGTGATAGTAAGCGATAATTCGAAATAACCTATTGATATCAGAGCCGTAGTAAAAGAAGTCGTCAATATGAATAATAGTGACTGGGAAAATTCTTTTTCTAAAACCAACCTCCAATTTATCTTTTTCTTTAGCAAAAAATTCATTTAATAATTGGTTTACACCCAAAGATACCATTGCGTCATCAGTGACCACAATTATGGGATAATAGCGTATGTTCAAAAGTTTTCGTATTTCATCAAAGAATAAATATTTACCGACACTGGAATTCTGGATAAAATTTATCAATTGAAGAAGTGCTTTTTTCTTTCGACCGGACCGATAAAATTTGTTGACAACATCATCTTCTATTTTATCAAAATTAAGTTCTATTTTGTTTGTATTAGCCAAAAAAGAGTTTTTGCATTCGAACATCATTACTTTGTTGCCGTTTCTGATATAGTAATCAGGAAGGCTTAAATTTTCAATCTTTTTTACTCCTTTTTTCTTTATATCTTCTTCAGAAAACTGAATGTAATTGTTTTTAAAACAGGAATTAAGAGCGCTCTTAAGCAAAAATTTTTCCAGAAAAACCTTACTATAATCTTGATGAAAATTATTTATTTCCATCTTTTTACTAAAATGGAGCAAATCGTGATATAGACCTGAAAAAAATTTATCCATTAAAAACCCTAAATGCAAAATCAGATACTCGTCATTTTCTAATTTCAATAATGGGTTTTTTCTAAGATTAATAAGTTCACTCCAAGTCGGTTTTTCCTCTATACGTTGGGAAAGATATTCAGAAACTGATTTATAGGGAACATCAATTTTTGCAGAAAATTTATGTGTTCCTAAAGCAATATTCAGTAGCTGAAAAATGTCATTGAAATATTCATACCAGGAATTGAGACCAATCTCTTTTAAATATGCTGTGGAAAGTTTTTTGTAATCAGGATGGTTCCTTAACCATTTTTCCAACTCAAACAATTTTAAAAAACCGGCTTGATACTGCTTGGATACGAATTCATTGTTTACAGCATAAAGATTTAATCCTAAAAATAGGTGAAGTCTGATTTCATTTTCCGGGTTTTTAATGGGAAACCATTTACTAAATATTAAATTTTCTCTGTTTGTGAATTCATCGTTTATTAGCAAATACGCTTTAAATAAACATTCTAAGCCTGTCGCTTCTTCTAAACTTTTTTGTTGTGGAACAGACTTGGCCAATAAAAGTTCCATAAGGCGCAAAGTCGAAGCTGTATTAAGAATTTTAGTGTTGGATAAATCAATTTTGTTTTTTTGTTTATTGAACCCAACCCTCGAATAGGCTGCAATTATTTTATTCTTAATTTTCTCTGAAGAGTATGGCAACCAATTATTCAAAATGAACTTTATTTCGGAGTTTGGTTCTTTTTGAATTTTATGTTCATATTTGTTGATTACAACCAAAAATTCCAAAGCGGGATAAAAATCAATTTTTTTAACGAGGGTAAAGATGTTGGGTTTATCCTTGAAAATGTCAGAATAGGACAATCGGGAATTAAACTGGGTCTTCATAACAACAAATAATTATTCTTCAAATCTTCCATTGCAAAATCTCTATTGAAGTAGATTTTGAATAGAATTTGTAATGCTTTTTTTCTGTTTTATTTGAGATGCTCGTCTTTCAATATTACAGCCTATTCTTCTAGCACTTTCTATACTACTTGAAATTTGATTCAAATGAATGTAAATAAGACCAACTTCCTTTTTTAAATATTTTAAAAAAGGAAAATCATACATTCTTTTTAAGTCCTCATATTTCGTACCTCTCAATAAAACATTTGGAATCTTGCTGTTTCTTCCGTCATCTAAAACTATTATCATAAGGTAAGATTGGGAGAAACCTACCGTGAGGTATTTATTTGCTTGGACAATTCCTTTTTTTATTTTTTCAACTTTATTAATCTTGGCTTCTCCTGTTTCCGAACTTTTGGCCTTTACTATTTTGCATTCAATAGCTATGCTCTTTTCAGAACGGAGCGGGTTGACTAAAAGAAGGTCAATATCGCCCGGCTTTTGCTGTTTGGAAATAAAAGGTTCTTTTAATCCGGTAAACCATTTAACGTTGCTCGCATCCTCAAACAGATTTTTGAAAACCAATGCCCGAAAGTCACTATCATTTATGAGCCATTCGACTGCTTTTTCTTCATCATTCAGAAATTCAATAATACTTTCTGCTTTCTTGTCTATTGGAATAAGGTTAAAAGAGCCTTTCGCGCCACTTATATTTGCAGTAATCGAGAAAATGCATTCTTCAATAATATACTCTTCATTCATAAGAATTTTATTTTCATTTTTTTAGATAAGCTGGATTCAAGAATTACATTTGAAAAATTTGTCTCACTCATAGGTGCCATCGTTTTCAGCCTCTAATTTGAAATTTATTTCAAAATCCGCAAAAATCAAAACCGCCTCACTTTTTAGATAAGTGAGACGGTTTTTTTCAACAACTTAATTAAGCATAAGCTGTTAATTTCCAAGTGACAGCTTTGCCACCATAAGGGGGCATTCTGTTACCTTTAGCAATTGGAGCTGTTGTTGAAGGTGTTCCAACAACTTTCCAAACACCGCTTTCTGGACAAGATTCTCCAGTGCGAGCAGTGGTTCCTATTGGTTTACTCATAATTACACGTTTTAAAGCCATCTTCAAATTTGGAACACCGAGTGAAGAAAATTATCCCGGCAAGGAAATTTGAGTTCTCAAGATTAAAACGTATATTTGTGGTGCTAAAGATTAATATACTAATCTGGAGAGGCCAAGAGAATTTCCCAAACGAAAACTTGGCCTTTTTTTATTTTCTATCTCTTCTACTTAGTTTAAAAATTGTTTTCCCTTCCTGTTCCATTTCCTCAATATCATAAATCACACTTTCATTTTTGTAATCTATTTTAAGTTCTCTCAAAATATTTTTTATGTAGATATAGTAATATTCCCCTGCCTTTACCAACTTAAATGATTTGTCGTTTTCATCATCAATAGGAACCAAATACAATGAATCATCGGTTTCTTCAGCTTTATTTGTTCCAATAAAAAAAAAGCTGTGTTTATCCAGGTTCATAAATTTATCAGCACCAGAGCTAAACCCTAGTTTTCCGGTTTTATGCACCGTAGCTTTAATTACGCCATATTTACTTGACGAGTCAAAAAAATCTAATTCAATCATAAAGCAAATGTACAAATAATATTATTTAAATACAAATAGTATTTGATTTTATTTCAAAAATAAATGAGATAGGTGTGAGATAGAGATGAGATGTGGTTTATTAACCTATTATGAACAGTGGGCTTTAAACAATGACAATAAACCTGTTTATAAATCTACTTCTCAACACTAAAAAAAGTTTTCGTTGTCTTTTATCCCCTATTTGCGGTAACAAACTCCAACAAATTAAACATCTATCTCGAGCAATTTTTTTTTGGATGGAGCTCGTGAATGCTGAACTTACTGTCTTTTATCCCTTGAATTTTCATTAAATGAAATCAAGTTGAACATCTCCCGCATCCGGCTCCTTACCCGTTCGCCGTAACGGTTTTCGAGCTCTTGGGCGTTGAGGTTGGTAGTAATGTGGGTTATGCCATCCCGTAAGGGATGGAAAGATTCCCGTTTGCGCGGGAATTCATACCGGCTTATCAGGATTTCGCCCATAACGTTGCAGTCTTTCCCATAATGACGGCCTATGGGTTCTACGCCCAAATCGTCGAAGCAATAGGGTTTTCTGTCCGTGTAATCTTCTATGGTTTTGTAGCCTAAATTGTTGAAGCCAAAAACAATGTTCCGCGTGGGCATCACGGTATATTGATGGTACTTTTTGTGTGGCACCAAATGCGGCATCAGCCGCATTAAACTGGTCTTGCCACAACCCACCGGACCCGAAAGCATAATGCCTTTGTTGAGGTCGATGCCGTACTTTTGACAGGAATCCTTATCGTCAATGAAATAACTGGTGAGTTTTAGGATGAGGCGGTAATCTTCTTTGTGTATTTTAAACTGCTTACCAAACAGCAGCTTTCCCCGGGCATTGAGAAAACGACAAATTTGAGGAAAATCGTAAAGCAAATAATCCTTATCGAGTTTCCCGACTTCGTATTGCATTCCACCCAAAATGAGGATGCCTGGATTATCCTGTTTGAATTCTGTCCGGATTGTTTTCATAACGGTTCGTTGTAATCTTTATGGCGGTTGGTATGCAGGTTGTCTTCATTTTGGAACTGTTGCCCTTTAGGTTTCGATTTGAGGATTTCCCGGTATTTAAGCATCCATTTTTTCGCCGAAGCGTGCCAGTCTTCCATCTGTGTTTTGCCGCCCACTTTCCAGCCGATGGCCTGGTAATGGTTATAAAATTTTTGCCCTTCCGTTGCGGGCCATTTGTTCTTTAAAAAAAATTGCACCGCTTCATTTTCATTTTTTGGTTTTTGCCCTTTAGTTTTGTTTTCTTTGTTTGTTATATGTTTATTAGTACGTCCCACTGCTTGTCCTGAATTTGGCACGGCTTGGTACACAGCTTGTCCACCACTTGTCCTGAATTTGAGCAACTTCACTTTTGAACCTTTGAAGGGATTGTGCGACGGGGAATAAACGATGTATTCCCAGTTGGTAAGGTCTTTCAGGTTGCGGTGGTACGTGCTTTTGGAACCAATCTTGGCCATCTTCATAATTTCTTCCCTATTGATTTGAAAATATTCGGGAAAACGGTACTGGTTCCAATATTGGAAAAGTGCCATATACAAACTGATGTGCGTTGGGTTTAACCTGGTGTCTTTATAAAACTGCTGGAAAACCGCGTTCAGATGAAGGATATAATTTACCTCGGCCATAGCACACCCAATTAATGAGCGTTATCTATCCGGTTTTCCTGTAATACTTTC
>DASSWB010000102.1:0-17350 GCA_035705495.1 Salinimicrobium sp.
GAATCAAAAAATATTGAACTTTTTTCGGCTCCCGAAGGAAATCGCAATGCAGTAGCCGAACACGCGCTGGGAATGTTGCTTTCGCTTTTCAACAAATTAAATATCGCCGATCGGCAAGTCCGTGAAGGCTTGTGGTACCGGGAAGAAAACCGAGGCGTGGAACTGGATGGTAAAACAGTTGGCATCATTGGTTATGGAAATATGGGCAAAGCATTTGCCAAAAAACTCCGCGGATTTGAGGTTGAGGTTTTGTGTTATGATATCAAGGAAAATGTTTCGGATGAAAATGCAAAACAGGTCAGTTTGAAAGAACTTCAGGAAAAATCAGATATAATAAGTCTTCATACTCCGTGGACGTCAGAAACTAATGGAATGATAAACGAACATTTTTTGAACCAGTTCTCCAAATCTTTTTGGTTCATCAACACTGCAAGGGGGAAAAGCGTGGTTACTGCCGATTTGGTAAAGGCTTTGCAAAATAAAAAAATCTTAGGTGTTGGTTTAGACGTTTTGGAATATGAAAAATCTTCTTTCGAAAAACTTTTTTCCGATGATGAAAAGATGCCCGAAGCACTTCAAGAACTTCTGCTTTTTCCGAATGTGATTTTGAGTCCGCATGTGGCTGGATGGACGATTGAAAGTCATAGAAAACTTGCGGAAACCATTGCAGAAAAAATTCTGCATAAATTCCATCCTTAACGCTTTACAAAAAAAAATAGGAAGCCTTTTGGTTTTTATTTTTTTAATACTAAAATTTTGTTAAGTTTTTGAGTCAAAGTCTTCTGGAAGATATCTAAGAGGAGTGGATATATTATATTTACGTTTTTAATGCTTTTTAAATTATTGGACCATATAATGAGCCAATGTATTATGCAAGAATTGCTTTAGAAAAACGATGATGATGAATGGGAGCAATTTTTAAAATTTGAAAAAACATGAGGTCAGTTATTCCTTCTTTTATATCCAACCATAAATTTCAGAAAAATAACCTCAAAAATTACACTGTAGATTTAAGAAATGTATTTGAACAATCACCCATTGCATTTTATACTTGTGATCGGGATGGATTTGTTACCTACTTTAACAATGCAGCAGTAAAACTTTGGGGTCGTGTGCCAGAACTTGGAAATGATTTATGGTGTGGTTCATGGAAGGTTTATTACCCTTCGGGAAAACCTATGTCATTTGATCAAAATCCGATGGCCCTAACACTTAAAGAAGGGTATCCCCATGAAGACATAGAAGTAACCATAGAAAGACCAGATAAATCATTTAGAAATCTATTGGTGTTTGCCCGACCTATTTTTGACGATCAAGAAAATTTGATTGGAGCGCACAACACATTGGTTGATATCACCCGTCGACAAGAAGATGAAATCAAACAGGCCACCCTTTCCGCAATTGTTGAGTCTTCAGATGATGCAATCATTAGTAGAACTTTAGATGGCATTATTACGAGCTGGAATAGAGCGGCTGAGCGGATTTTTAAGTTTTCCGCTGAGGAAATAATAGGAGAATCCATTAAAAAAATTATACCTGAATCAAGATTACATGATGAAGAAATTATTCTTTCGAAAGTAAAAAAAGGTATTAAAGTCGACCATTTTGAAACGGTCAGGATGGATAAGAATGGAAAGCAAATACCCCTCTCATTAACGATTTCACCGGTAAAAGATTCAAGTGGAAAAGTAATTGGCGCTTCAAAAGTTGCCCGTGACATTTCCGACAGGGTCAAGGGAGATGAAAAACAATCTGTTTTATCAGCAATTGTAGAATCTTCCGACGATGCCATTATCAGCAAGGATTTAAATGGTATCATAATGAGTTGGAACGGAGGTGCGGAAAGAATATTCGGGTACACTGAAGACGAGGCTGTGGGTAGATCTATTACCATGCTTATCCCGGAAGAAAGAATGGAAGAAGAAAATTTAATCATTGGAAATATAAAGCAAGGAAAAAGAATAGATCATTTTGAAACTATACGGCAGCATAAAAATGGATCTGAGATTAATATTTCCCTGACGGTTTCTCCAATAAAAAACAGAAAAGGTGAAATCATAGGCGCTTCCAAAATTGCAAGAGATGTTACCGCTCAAGTGCGTGCTCAAGAAGAAATAAAACTATACAACAGAAATTTAAAGATTTTAAATGCCTTAGGTAAAAATCTTTCCGAAAATCTGGATGTGAAAGTAATTTTACAAGCAGTAACCGATGCTTCAACAAAAATTACGGGTGCAGCTTTTGGAGCATTTTTCTACACTAGAACGGATGAAAACGGAGAATCTTTACAACTTTTCACGATTTCCGGAGCCCCCAAAGAGGCATTTGAAAAATTTGGTATGCCAAGAAATACAGCCGTTTTTGGACCAACCTTCGCAGGTGAAAAACCTGTGAGAATCGCCAATATCACCAAAGATCATCGATATGGTCACAACAAACCGCATCAGGGAATGCCCGAAGGACATCCGCCGGTAGTAAGCTATATGGCGATACCCGTTATTTCCAAAAATGGAAAAACCATTGGAGGTCTGTTTTTTGGTCATCCAGAGGAAGGGGTTTTTACTGCGAGTCATGAGGAAATTGTTTCAAATATTGCAGTTCAAGCAGCAGTTTCATTGGATAACTCAGCATTATTTGACCAGGTAAAATCCCTTAGCGCCAAGAAAGATGAGTTTATTGCACTGGCAAGTCACGAGCTCAAAACCCCACTGACTACGATTAAAGGGTATTTACAGGTCTTGAACAAGCAAACAAAAGATACAATGTCTGAATTGTTCATTCAAAAGTCCTTGAACCAAGTGAACAAATTAAATACGTTGGTAAATGATCTTCTCCATATGTCACGAATGGAATCGGGTAAATTGGAGTTTAACCGTGAGGAATTCGATTTAAGGGAAATGCTTCAAGATATAACCGAAACTTATGGATATTCGCATAAATCCCATAAAATTATAAGCGACTTTGGTGAATCACCTGCAATTATTGAGGCAGACAAACAAAGAATCGAGCAGGCAATGAACAACATTATTACCAATGCCATAAAATATTCTCCAAAAGCGGATGAAATTTACGTTAAATTGGAAATTAGAAGGGATATGGCCACCGTTGTTGTAAAAGATAAGGGCATTGGTCTTTCGGAAAAACAACGCAAAATGTTGTTCACCCGATTTTACCGGGCAGAAAATACCAAAGGAATAAGCGGTCTTGGTTTGGGATTATATCTAACCAAGCAAATTATTGATAGACACAATGGTTATATAAGTGTGAAAAGTAAGTTGGGCGAAGGATCTGAATTTTCCGTCAACTTACCATTAAAAAAATAAATATAAATAGGAGAGAAATTATTTTCTCTATTTAAGATATTAAAATGAAAGAAATTTTTATTGTTGAAGATGATCAAGACATAAGGGAACTTTTGGGTTTCTTATTGGCTGGGGAAAATTATCAGATAAAATCCTTTGCTTCTGCCCAAGCTTTTAGGGAAGGGATCGTAGGGCAAAAACCGAACTTGATTTTAATGGATACGATGCTACCTGATGGAAATGGTCTGGAATTGTGCCGCGAGTTGAGACAAGATGAAAGCACCATTTCATTGCCCGTTGTTATCATGTCCGCCCATTCAGATTTGAATATTTCGGGTGAAAGTTGTGCCATAGATTTTATAGCAAAACCTTTTGATGTTGATGGGTTATTGGCCACAATCAAAAAGCATGTTTCATAAGGCTTGAATCAATTTTGCGCCAAAATCCTTATTTCAAGATCTCAAAAAATTTAGATTATTCGCTTACCTTTGGTTTTAACCAGTGCGGGAGTTATGTACAAATTTTTATTTCAAAAAATCAAGGAAACAATTGCCATTAATGATGACGAGTTTGAATTTGTCAAAACACTTTTTATTCCTAAAAAACTCAAGCGTAGACGATACCTGCTTTCTGAAGGAGATATATGTAAATACACCATTTTCGTGGAGAAAGGCTTGTTAAGATCTTTCACCACTGATGAAAAGGGAACTGAACATACTTTGCAATTTTCCATGGAAGGTTGGTGGGCCGCAGATTTGTATAGTTTTTTTACGGAAGAACCTACGCAGTTTCATATTGAAGCATTGGAAGAAAGCGAAGTGTTATTGCTTTCCAAACCTTCTTGGGATTTATTGCTAGAAAAAGTTCCTTCGTTTGAACGTTACTTCCGAATATTGATTCAGAATAATTTAATTGCAACTCAAAGGCGGCTTATCGGTTCTTTCAGTGAAACTGCCGAAGAAAAATACAATAACCTACTTCTGCAATGCCCCAGTATCGTTCAGCGGGTTCCGCAACATATGATTGCTTCCTACATCGGTATCAGTCGGGAAACCTTGAGCCGAATCCGAAGCAACTCCCTTTCCAACCTATAAAACCTTCAAAACTACCGTTTTACAGTTAAATGTGTGACATATGTCACGTTTTTTTAGTAATTTATATCATTGTGTAGGCTAGCAATCGACCCTACATTTGTATCATAAATAAAAAGGAATATTAACTAAAAAAAACAATATTATGTCAACTACAAAATGGATCATAGATCCCGCCCACAGTGAAGTAACTTTTAAAGTGAAACATTTGATGATTTCTACCGTAACAGGAAACTTCAAAGTTTTTAACGGAGAAGCAGAAACAGAGTCTGAAGATTTTAACCATGTAAAAACCATAAAATTTCAGGCGGATGTAAATTCAATTAATACAAATAATGAACAACGCGACGAGCATTTAAAGTCGGTCGATTTTTTTGCTGCGGAAAATCATCCGGAAATAAAATTTGAAGCAACTAATTTTGATGCCAACAAAGGAGAAATCATTGGAGACTTGACAATTCGCGGTAAATCAAAGCCTGTAACATTGGATGTTGAATTTGGTGGAGTGGTAACTGACGGTTACGGACAAACAAAAGCCGGACTGACAGTAACCGGGAAAATAAGCCGTAAGGAATTTGGACTTACCTGGAATGATGTTACCGAAGCCGGAAGTATCGTAGTAAGTGACCAAGTGAGAATGTCGGCGGAAGTTCAATTGATCAAACAAGCTTAATTTATTGATTTCATAATCCATAAAAACAAAGAAGAGGATGTTGGTGAAAGAAACAATTGCGGTTGTGGGATTGGGAAATAAAATACCCGATTTTCTGAAGGAGGTTCTTGAAAAAGATTTTTACGTACTTTTTGTGGCGGAAGCTGAAGAAAATCGGCAAATCCTACAAACGCAATTGAATAATCAGACAGTTTCCGCAGAATATGAGCTTATGGATTGTGCCAAAAACGGATGTTGGGAAGCAGATACCATTTTTCTTTTCAACTTGGAAAAATTGAATGAAGCCTTAATTGCCGAAATGCGAAAAGTGTCGGTCCAAAAACTTATGATTTTCGTGGTGAATGATTTTGCCAGTTTGGAAAAAAGTCCATTAGCTTTGTTTCCGTTATCAAAACAGGTATTACTGAATGCCGAAACCTTGGAAATCAAGCTAAAATTGGAAGACATGGAGCTGCTGCCGCACCTGAAGAAAATTTTTAGGGAAACACTTCAAATAACAAATTTTTAATTCCTAAAAAACAGAAGAATGAGAATAGATATATGGTCAGACGTTAGATGTCCTTTTTGCTATATTGGAAAGAAGAAATTCGAAAAAGCTTTAGAGAATTTTGCTCATAAAAGTGAAGTTGAGGTTGTATGGAAGAGTTTTCAGTTAGATCCCCAATTGAAAACCCAAACCGGAACAACGACTATTGAATATTTTATGCAGACAAAGAATATTAGTGAAAATCAAACCAGACAAATGTTTTCTCACGCCCAAAATATGGCAACTGATGAAGGTTTGAATTTGGATCTTGAGAATTCAATTGTAGCAAATTCATTCAATGCACACCGTTTGATTCAGTTTTCAAAAACAAAAAACCTGGCTTCGGAAATTGAAGAGGCGCTTTTTCAAGCACATTTTTCAGAAATGAAAAATATCGATGATTTAGAGACGCTTTTAGAACTTGGTGTTTCCGCAGGTTTAGAGAAAGAGGAACTCAAAAAAATCTTGTTTTCAGACGAATTTTCTTACGAAGTGAAACAGGACGAGATGGAAGCGCAAAATATTGGAGTAAGCGGCGTGCCCTTCTTCGTATTTGACGGGAAATATGCCGTTTCGGGAGCACAGCCGACTTCAACGTTTCTTGAAATCCTCGAAAAAACCTGGAATGAAGAGAACAAAAATTAAATTACATTTACTTTCAATTAATAATTATCAACTCAATTAAATTTTAAATTATGAAAAAAGTACTTTCGTTTGTACTGCTTAGCTTTGTTGCTACTATTACTTATGCTCAATCTACCTGGAATGTAGATAAAGCACACTCTCAAGTTTCTTTTGGAATTACCCACATGGGGATTTCTGAAATTGAAGGATTGTTCCGAGATTTTGATGCCACTATTGTCGCATCCGAAGAGGACTTTAGCGATGCTGTATTTAATGTGAGCATTGATATCTCTTCTGTAGATACAGGAATTGAAATGCGCGACAATCACCTTCGAACTTCAGATTTTTTCGATGTTGAAAAATATCCAACAATGACTTTTAAAAGTTCAAAAATTGAAAAAGTTGCGGAGAACAAATACAAAATCACTGGAGACCTTAGCTTTCACGGCGTAACAAAACCTGTTACCTTGGATGTTTGGTACAGAGGTAGTGTTAAAAATGAAAAAGGTATCGTTTCTGGATTCCAAATTACAGGATCTATCAACAGAAAAGATTTCAACATCGCCAATGAAACTCCAGAAGTGGCTTTGAGCAACGAAGTGAAAATCAAGGTAGACGCGGAGTTCAAAAAATAAAAATCATTTAAGAGACTGTTTGAAAAATTGAAAACGTCGTTCTGAATTTATTTTAGAATCCTATTAGTTGGTTTCCGAAACCATTAAGCTGATCCATTTTTTTGACAGCTGGACGTTGGATTTTTTTAGACAGTCTCTTTTTTTATACCCAAAAACGAAATGAAACGATTATTTAATACACAAATTCAAGAAGGAAATTTAAATATTGCGCTCTTAATAATCCGTGTGGCAATTGGAGGTATGATGTTGGCTCACGGCATCCCGAAGCTATTGATGCTTTTTGGTCCGGAACCGCTTCAATTTCCGGGAATGTTTGGAATGTCACCAGCTTTGACACTTGGTTTGGCTGTTTTTGCTGAATTCTTATGCTCAATATTTATCATTTTCGGTCTGTGGACCAGATTGGCCAGCATACCATTGATTATTACCATGGTGGTTGCCGTATTTTACGTACACGTTGCAGATCCGTTTTCCAGCAAAGAATTGGGACTACAATATTTGATGGGCTATGTAGTACTTCTACTTTTGGGAAGTGGAAAATTTTCGATCGACCAATTGATTGGAAAAGGAAAGATTAATTAAAATTCGGAGGTAGAACAGTTTAAGCCTTTTGCAGGATTCGTTGTTCTGCCTCGGAATTTATTTCTGCACCCAACAAGATGATGAAGTTTGTGATGAACAGCCAAAATAAAAGTATTACAACCGCAGAAATAGATCCGTAGGTCGCATCGTAATTTCCAAAATTACTGACGTAAAAGGAAAATCCGAGGGAACTGATAATCCACAATACTGTTGCGGTTATAGCTCCAGGTCTTACCCATTTTAAAGTGGCATGTTTTCGTACCGGAGCAAATTTATAAACAACTGAAAACCAGAAGAAAACTACAATCGCCAACACAATCCAAGAAAACCACTTCACCAGGAACAACAATGATTCTTGCATTCCAAGATTGTCAGCAAACGTCGGAAGGCCTACTATAAAAGCCATGCATAAAAAGGCTATAATCATAGATCCCAAGGTGAAAAGAAGACCGATAAAATTCAGCTTAAAAAAACTTCTTTTTTGTTTGGTATTATAGGCAATATTGATTCCCATAAACAATGCTTTTATTCCTGCATTGGCACTCCATAAAACGAACAAAAAGCTTAGAATACTTGCCCATTCTAGTGTATCGTTTGGGGTTTCAGTGAGTTTTAAAATTCGTTCCTCTATAATTGAATAAGCTTTTGAAGGCAGTAGCCTTGCCATTTCTTCCAATTGTTTGGCGACTTGAACAGGTTCCATGACCCACCCATAAACTGAAATAATGGAAATTAAAGTAGGGAAGATGGCCAAAAAGGTATAAAAGGAAACTCCGGCAGCAATAATGGTTAAGTTATCAGCGGCTATTTCATTTTTTACCTTTAATAAAATTTGCCACCATTCTTTAAACGAGATGTCTGATGGAGATTTAGATTCTATCCTTTGATACTTTAGATTTTCTTCCATTTTTAAATTTTTCGCATTTAAAAAAGGAGCCGATTTAATTTCGTTAAACCGACTCCTTTTCATCCAAAATTAAAATCTCAATCTTATCCTTTGAAATGTCTGTCATCAAATTCGTTGCCCGTGTAGAATGAATCATCAGATCTATCGGCTGATGTTGCATTCCTGTCGCGGCCTCTGTAATGGTCAATAACATAGATTTCGTAATCACGATCTATATCTTCACCTTTTCTGAAGCGGTTGGTTTTGGCAAACGTATCTTGCGTAATTTCATTTGTTAGTACACAATTGTTCTCTCTGTCAAGTCGGGCCATCCCAACGGGAACAATTACGTGGTTTTCACCATCACTGTTTATGAATTCGTGAACTCCTTCCCGCGCCGAATTTTGATAAGGATCGTGATCTGCCTCTATGATTGAATTATCAACTTCAACATCCAGATACACTACTCGTTCGCTATTTGGGTTTACCAGTAGGTTGTCCACTCTTCCAATTGTTCGTCGGTTTGCATCTTTCACTTCCCATCCCCGAACATCCGGATCTTCACTTGCCACCTTATAATCATCCAATTCGTCCAGATAAAAAAGGTTTTTTCTTCCGGTATTCAAGTTTTCGTCTCTATGTCTTTCGTCCATAATTTTATTTTTTTTATTGTTTTTGATTTGTATTCTCGCTGTTGTTTCCGTTTGTATTTGTAGCTCCATTTGTGTTTTGAGCCATAGCGTTGTCGTTCATTTTTTCCAAAACTTCAACAGCTTTATCAAAATACGCATTTACAGCATCTTTTTGGTTCAAGATGTTTTCGCCTTCTTTTAATGCTTCGGCTTTTTCTTTAAGACCTTTTACATCAACAGAAGTTTCAGCGTTGTTTTCTTTCTGAATTTTTTCAATTGAATTTGCAATTTGGACAAATGCAACTTTCAGACTATCTGCATGCTGCTCAGCGTATTTATCTTCGGTCAGGTTCTCCGAAATATCGTTTACCCTTTCCATTTCCCGATCAACTTCCACATTTGCTTCTTCCGCTTCGGCTTCAACAGCATCTGCCAATCTTTCAAGAGCAGTTTGGGTATAATTGTGGCTTAATCCCATCCTTTCTTCGGATTCTGTATCAACAAAAGCGACAAAAGTATTGATCTCATCGTTGTTGTCATCCAAGCTGTCGTTATTAGCATAGATATAATCCTCTTCAACTTGTTCTGTGTCTGTTACAGTTTCCATATCATCAGTATTGTCATCATTATCATTAAAGATGAGCCATAATACTAATAGGACCGCTAACACCGCTAAAATCCACGGCCAAATCGGTTTTTTCTTTTCAATTTTAATTTCTGCCATTTTTTGGTTTTTTGTTATTAATAATACTCACTGAAATTGCTCCATTTTTTCGAGCAACCATTTGAAATTAAGTAAATTATGAAGGGTTGGCTATTAAACTATTGTTAATTAATAAAATTATAAGGAATGACGAAAACGATGCTTTTAACCCAGCTTCCGATGCACAAGGGGAGGAACTGAATCTGATATTTTTCTTAAATAAAAAATTAAGAAAACCTTATTTTTTCCGCAGAAAAACAATGGTTCGTGGAGGGTCAAATGGGAAGGATAGTGACGGTATCTGTCTAAATTTGAAATTTAAGTCGGACATAGCCCTATTTAAAACAGGATATCCCGAAAATCCCAGATTTTGTAGATAAAAATCCCAAATATGATAAGCGTGAAAACGAGTTCAATAAACGTGGAAGCCAGAAATCCGATGAACGAACCGAAGGCGGCTCGCAAGGCAGTTTTAGAATTACTTTGGTATAACATTTCACCAATAAAGGCACCAATAAAAGATCCGATTAGAACGCCAAAAGGAATGGGGACAACCAATCCGACGAACAAACCGATAAATGTTCCTGCCATTCCCCATTTGCTTCCCCCATATTTTTTGGTTCCGTAGGCGGGGATTATATATTGAAGCAACATAATAATTGCGGTCAAAATAAAGGTAATAATGAGAAGCGTGTAATTAAAGGGAATGCTGGTGAAATGTAAAATTAAGAGTCCGCACCAGCTCAAAGGAGCGCCGGGTATTACGGGAATAATGCTCCCAATAATCCCTGCAAATATAAAAACCGCCGCTAAAACAATTAATAATACATCCATTAATCCAAAGGTATTTCCCTTTTTAGTTTTTCAAATAATTTGTCGCACCAGTTCCCACTAAGAGGTTTTTCAATATAATCGATTACTCGGGGAAAAGAAAAAGCTCTTCTTTTATCTTCGGAGTTAATCGATGAGGTTACGATGACCACAAAAACGTTATCCAATGCTTTACCGTTGGTCATATTTTCCAGAAATTCCCATCCGTTCATTTCCGGCATGTTCAAATCGAGCATAATGAGATAGGAGGTTTTCTTGTTATAATCATTTTTTAAATACGTAAAAACTTCCCTTCCGCTCGTGAAAGTTAGAGGTTGCGACTGAATAATGCTATTGTTTATCAAGATTTTATGAATAAACAAAATCATTTTATCATCATCAACCAAAAGCACTTGTAAATTCATTCTAATTCCTGACTTTTTCAGCTTTTCTTACTATGGCCCTGGTAACCTGATCCAATTCCATTGCAGAGGTTTTTAAAAATTCCAATGCTTTTTCCTTTTGATCTGCATCATTGGTGGTTTCAAGGATTTCAATTAAACCCAATATTTTTGCCACTGGAGCGCGAACCACATGAGATTGCATCCAGGTAATTTCGGCCAGTTTCTGATTTTTTTCTTCTATTTCAAGAGATTTTTTATGGTTTTCTGTGATATCCAACATGGCACCCACAATTTTTTTTGGTGTTCCATCGCTGTTTCGGATTACATATCCGCGATCTAAAACGTGTGAAATTTCACCAGTTTGCTTGATGAATTTGTATTTTTCAAACCAAAAATTTTCTTGCTTGCTTTCTATGGCATTTTTAAAAGAAAGAAAAACACGCTTCCGGTCTTCCGGATGTATTTTTTCTCCCCATTCTGCCAATTGTTCTTTATAATCTGGCGGATTGTAACCGTAGTGCCGGTTAATTCCCTCACTCCACGATATTTCTTCGGTTGAAATATCAAAAGCCCAAACGGTTTCATTCGTGGCCTTTAGGGAATAAAGGAACTTTTCCTTGCTGAGGCGCAATTCTTCGTTAATAAGCCTAAATTGCTCATCTGTTTTTTGTTTTTCGGTGCCGTCCCTTGCAATGGCAAACATTAAATTTTGTTCTTCATTCCAGTAACCCGACCACATTAAAGGAATGATTTTTCCATTTTTTCCGACATATCGGTTCTCAAAATTGGTCACTTTTTTACCGTGAATAATAGTTTTGGCGGTCAAAACGGTGTAATCAATATCTTCTTCATAAACAAAATCGATCAGTTTCTTGCCTTCCATTTCTTTGGGTGAATATCCCAGAATGGCTTCCGAAGCTTTACTAACGGAAACAAAACTTCCATATTTGTCAATGGTGGAAATTATATCCAAAGAAGAATCCATGATGTTTTGAAGTTTTTGAGCCATTTCTATCTGCTCCGTAACAATTCGGGAGTTGACCACAATCCCATTAATATTGGGTTCATTCAGTAAATTGGTTGCAATGGTTTCTATCCACTGCCATTGTCCGTTTCCATCCTTATACCTGAATGGAAGCACACGCGTACGTTTTTGTTTTTTAGCGTTTACAAGCGCCTTTTCAACCTTTGTCAAATCTTCTGGATGAATAAATCCCAACGCGTTTTTCCCCATTAAATTTTCCGCGGAATGTTTTAAAACAGTTTCCGCTGTAGGGCTCACATAGACGTAATTTCCGCTTTCATCAATAATACTCATGATGTCCGAAGCTTCTTGTATAAGGGATTTGAATCGTTTTTCACTTTTATCCAGCTCTTGTATTGCTACGTTTCGCGGGGTAATATCGGTAATTAAAATACTGCTGTACAATACGTGATCTTCTCCTTCAAAAAGTGAGGAAGAGAAGGAACAGATAAGGTTTTCTCCCAATTTTGTTCGGACTTTCAACGTACCGACGGTTCTTTTTTTCTTTAAGCGTTCTTCTAGATTTTTATGAAATTCCGGATCGGTGTGATCTATGAAAAGCCGACGTCCCTTTGAGAGGATTTCTTCTTTGGAATATCCAAAAAGATTTAATGCGGTTTGATTGCATTCCAAAATGGAACCATCTGGTTTTGTAATTAATATCGCCGCCAACGGATTGTCAAAAAGCGCTTTGTAACTTAAATCAACGTTCAATTTCTTCTTTGATTCCAACGGCACAGAGGTAAGTTCTGATTTTTCCAAAACAGAAATAATGCTTCGTGACAAATGAGATGGTTTTTCTGAAATGGAAACAAAAGGAATGAGCGGATATTTACTCCGAATTTGTTCGGTTGTTTCTTCGGAAAGTTCAGGAATAAAAATAATTTCAGGATAGAAATTCCTGATTCCCAATATTTGCGATACAGAATATTTCTGGGTACGTTTTTTCGAAAATCCTAGCGAAACAAGTTGTTTAATAAAAGCTTCAGGAATTTCTTCCTTAAATGTGACAACCGCGCACGCGAGCGTCTTAAATAAAGGTTTCGCAGATGATTTGGTTGGGTTTAAACTTTTGTTGCTTGCCAGTGATTTTCCCAAAATTAATACAAATTGAATTTGACTATTGTAGTAGTCGCCTTTTTAAAGCGGGCTAAATATAACCAAATAAATTGCATCCAAAAGGATTAATTTTATAACGCGTTTAACACGTCGTTAACATTTCTTTAAGAAAAGTATGGAATTTGGACTTCTGCAATCCCTTGAAAAACCCCTTGGATGAAGTAAAATAATAGCTATTTTATTTCCTATTTTTGAGGAATGAAAAAATGCGGGCTTTTAATACTGATTTTTTTTGCGTTTTCCTGCGACGATTTAAGGGTCAAGCCCCTGTCGTCTGACGAAATATTCAAAGAAGAAGCAGATCGCATTAATTGGAAAGTGATAGATGCTTATCCGGCCTTCGAAGAATGTACAAACATCCTTGATAAAACTGAAGCCAAAACTTGTTTCGAAACCAAGATCGTCACTCTGATCAATACCGATTTTGCACAAAATCAAATTGAAGTCACCGAGAATATAAATGATACGGTTTACCTTTTTTTGAAAGTCGACGAATCCGGACAACCCTTGATTGAATCGGTTCAAATAGATTCCCTCGTGACAAATCAATTGCCGCAAATAGAGCAGTGGCTGCAAAACAGCGTAGATTCTCTTCCAAAAATCCATCCCGCGACAAAAAGGGGAATTCCCGTTACTACAATTTTCAAAATTCCTATTATAGTTATCTCGGAATAGTTCTGCCGAATTTAATTCTGGAGAAAGTTTTTATTTTTTAACTAAATAATTAGTTTAAACTAAACTTTTAGTTTATATTAGCTGAATAAAATCAGTAGAAAGAAAAAAATGAAACAGTTGACCAAAGCGGAAGAGGAAATTATGCAGGTTCTTTGGAATTTAAAAAAGACCAATGTGGCAGAAATTATTGAAAATCTCCCAGAACCTAAACCGGCCTACAATACGGTTTCGACCATTGTTAGAATATTGGAAAGCAAGGGTTTTGTAGATCATGAAAAACAGGGAAAAGGGTATTTGTATTTTCCAATCATGCAAAAAGAGACCTACAGCAACCAGAGCATGAACAAATTGATGAACAATTATTTTAACGGTTCGTTTAAAAGCATGGTTTCTTTCTTTATGAAAAACAACGATCTGGATACCAAGGAACTCGAGGCAATTCTGAAAGAAATCAACAAAAAAGACTCGTTATGACGCATTATATTTTACAAGTCATATTTTTCCAACTCAGCTTTCTGCTCGTATACGAATTTTTGCTGAAAAGGGAAACGTTTTTTAATTACAACCGAATTTATTTGCTTCTAACGCCCATCATTGCGTTGATTCTGCCTTTTTTGAATTTTGAAATTTTGGAAAATGTTGTTTCCACGGAAGCTTTTGTCATTTTGCCGGAAATTATCATCGGAAATCCAACAGAATTGGCAACAAAAACCTTGGAATCCTCTGGGGAAGGTTTTTTCGAAACGAATTGGTGGCTAATCGCATATTTTTTCGGCGTTGCATTTAACGGTTTTTTATTTCTGAAAAAATATAGAACGCTGACGCATTTGTTTAAATTCAAGATTATTTCCGCGGAAAAGGAATGGAAAATCATTGAAGTACCGCAATCCAAAATTGCTTGTACCTTTTACAATACTGTTTTTCTTGGCGATCAAATTTCCGAAGAAGAAAAACAACAGATTCTTTCTCATGAACTTGTACACGTAAAGCAAAAACACAGTCTGGATTTACTGTTTTTCGAAATTCAAAAAATCCTGTTTTGGTTCAATCCGATGGTTTATGTGTATCAAAGTAAAATTGCAAGTCTGCATGAATTCATAGCCGATTCACAAGTGATAAAATCGACCGAAAAGAAAACATATTACCAACAGATGCTCAATACCGCTTTTGGCACTAAAAATATTTCATTCATCAATCAATTTTTTAATCATTCATTAATCAAAAAACGAATAGTTATGTTACAAAAATCAAAATCAAAACAAACGGCAAAATTGAAGTATTTACTTATTCTGCCACTTATGATGCTCATGCTGGTTTATGTGGCCTGTTCAGATGGAACCGAGCAAATAAATTTGGAACAGGCTGAAAAATCAGCCACGCCCCCGCCTCCACCACCGCCTCCAGCTCCACCAAAAGACGCGAAGGTTTTGAGGGTTGCAGATATGAACAATCTCACACCTGCTGAAGAAAAGAAGCAAGAAAAGCTTCTTGAACTTATAAAAGAAGAAAATGGGACTCTGATTATTACTGACGGTAAATCCAGTGCAATGATTGAAGCTGGTGTTAAGATGGAGGAAACTTCAGTTCCTTTTACTGCAATTGAGCAAGTTCCCATTTATCCGGGTTGTGAAGGTTTGGCAAGCAACGAAGAAGCTAAAGATTGTATGACGGAAAAAATAACTGAATTTGTGGCCAGTAATTTTAAAAAGAAGGACATGAAATCTTATGTTGAAAAAGGAACGCACAAAATTTATGTTTCATTCCAGATCAATAAATCAGGTGATGTTGCCCATATAAACGCCAAAGCTTCGCATCCAGCGCTTCAAGCCGAAGCATTGCGGGTAGTAGAAGCATTACCACGAATGACGCCTGGAAAACAGGATGGCGAAAATGTTGCCGTGGTTTATTCCCTACCCATCGTTTTTGCAGTAGATTGAATTTAATTTTTACATTGAAAAAGCCGAAGTACAAGTTGCTTCGGCTTTTTGTTTTTCTATATTTCCGTTAGTCTTACAAACTCATTTTATAACCAATGGTAAAATCAACGGGGAAATGCTCGTTTTTATCCAAAACCAACGAAACAAAATCGTTGTAACTCAAAGTGATAAATCCATTGTGCAAAATCCTGAAATCCATTCCCACGCCAAAACTCAGTGGTGTTTTTAAAGAAAATCCGCTTCTTTCTTCCGTGCCGGTTATTGCTCCGTTTTCATCAACAAGATTTACAGTCCCTTCGGAATAATAAAAATTGACAATTTCAGCATCGATATGCATATTGAAATCGTTCGTGTAAATTAATTTAAATCGGTAGTTCAAAGAAAGTTGTGCCGATAAATAATCGTAATCCGTCTTGGCGGAAGTATGTCTGAATTGCACAAAAGCAGAATGTCTGGGAGAAATATTTGAGTCCATCAATTCCAATTCCACGCCAAGAACTGGCACCAAAATATTTTCGGGATTATTCGTGTAAACATTGTTCGTAATTCCGCCAAAAACACCCAAATTGGTTCGAATTCTCGCTTTTTTATCTTCAAACGTATAAGTGCTATCAACCAACTGATTGTATTTATTTGTAAAATCCCGCAGACTGTACAAAACCAATTTCACCTTGTCAGTTTCTATTTTGGCATCAGCTGTAAATTCAGATAAAGTTTTCTTATATTCTTCCTGATAATCGCCGTTTTTCTCGGTATTCTTCAGCTCCGCAATGGCAGCGTCCTTTTCAATAAAATATCTGTACTCACCATCAATAATGTTCCATAAAAGGTCTAAAGTACCATCGACTTCAATATTCAAAGTCATTTCTTCGCCATTTATGTTGACGGTTTTTTCCTGAGCAGTAGCACAATTAAAACTCAGCAACAGAATCAAAACAAGGGAAAATCTCCACATATCATTGTTTTTTAAAAAATTAAAGATACTAAAAAACGCATTACCTGCGGAAACGCCGATCTTTCCACGAATAACCGTATAATGAGGCTTTTAAAGCGATGAAACCCGTAAAAAATGGATAAATAAAACTGCACCAAAAGTAATTTTTAAGCAGTTTTTCATTTTCAAAAAAAATAGCGGTCGGATAAATAAGGAGGAAATCGACATTGAATTTAACGAGAAAAACATAGAAGAAATAGCGTGAATCAATTATTCCAAAAAGAGCTGCATTCAGTCCCAAAATAATAGAAAGGTTCATTAAAAGTATTAGGATACCCACAAATTTTGAAAAAGGATTTTGGTAGGCCGAAGCTTTTGCGGCCCAACGCACACGCTGATTTACGAGTTGAGCAAAAGTAGGCTGAGATTGTGTAGAAATTATTGCACTTTTACTTTTTAAATAGCCAATTTTATGTCCCGCCGATTGCATTTTTTCCAGTAGAAAAATATCGTCTCCGCTGGCAATTTTTTCATTTCCTGAAAATCCATTGAGCTCAATAAAAACCGATTTCTCATAACATAAATTGGCGGCGTTGCACATAAAAGCTTTTCCAATTCCGAATCCGCCAATAGTTGCGCCCTGCAGACTCATAAAATCAATGCGCTGGAAAATATTCAACAGACCTTTTCCTTTTTCAAAAACCACAGGTCCCGAGATAAATTTTACTTCGGTTTTTTGAATAAAACAGTCAAATTCCGTGAGCCAATTTTCGGGAACTTCGCAATCGGCATC
>DASSWB010000103.1:0-10102 GCA_035705495.1 Salinimicrobium sp.
TTCGTTTTAGAAGGTCTTGTAAGTTTTCTTCCAAATTAAGAATTTCACTGATTGTCCATTCTTTTTCGAGATATTCCAAAACTTCTTCTAAACCTTTTTCAGCTTGCGGTGTCCAGACAATTTTCAATGCCATCTTTCAAAGCGTTTCATGACTTCATCATTTTCGATGTATTGGCCATTATCTGCTTGTGCCAGCCCTTTTTTAATTCCCTCTTGTTCTTCTTTGGATATTTCGTTCCACCAATCTACTTGTTCTTCATCAAAAATTGCTTTTATTTTGATTAACAAGCTTTCCTTTTGTGTTTGCAATAAAAGATGCATTAATTCTAATTTTGTGGCTTCTATATTCATAATCAATAACTTTTACAGATAACAAAGATAGTTTTTATCTAACAAAATATGTTCCTATTTAATCGCAAGGAATTGTTTTCGATATTTTTCCGAATTCATAAAATCCCAAATCAAATCCTAAATCACGAAACAGTGTTGTCCGGTAAAACTTTTGCCCATCGAAAAGATCCTGTGAAGTCAACAATTTGAAGTTATTGCTGTCTCTCAGGGCTTACTTTTGAAATTTTTCATTTTTCATTTTTTTTAGAACTGCCAACTTAAATATTATAATGATAATCAGTTAGTTAGAATCAAATCTATTTTCTATTTTCTTGCAGTGAAACGGTCTATGCTCTTTAACCGGACACTAATGATCTTAAATCCCAAATCCTCAAATCCTCAAATCCTCAAATCACAACTACTCAACTTCCAACACAAGTAAATATTCAGGTCCTCCATCTACAGGGTATCCTGTAATTTTTTCAGCGGTAATTGTAACTTCTTGGTTGAGGTAATTATCCAGATTAACAGCATCACTTTTTAAAGCATAAGATTCTTCTTCGGAAGAGATTGTATGTGTGCCGTATTGGTAAGTTGTAATGCCCTGCTGCTCAATCGTACCGGTAATTTGCATTTTATCGGCATTTTTTTCTGTTGAATTTTGACAGGTTGCAGTTAAAAATAATAGACTTAAAATAAAGCTGACGATTTTCATATTTAAAAAATTTATTCGTGATAACGGTTTAATTTATTCTGAAGCATTTTTACTTCATCCTGAAGGTTGGAAATCCTTTCAAGCATATGCGAAATTACATCAATTCCTTCAAGATTTATTTTTAATTCATAATACAATCGCATCATTTTTTCCAAATCCCTAATTCTTTCTTTTTCAATCACCTCGGTTTCCTCTAATTGTTGTATTTCCAACAATCCGTATTCATTCAAGGAGTAGATAAAAGAATCTTCCACCTCATAGCAGGCGCAAATTTCGGTGATGGTTATAAATCGATCTCTATCCATTTTTTCTGATTTTAGAAAGTTCTTGTAACAATTCCTTTTCCTTGGCCGATAAATTTGTTGGCACTTTTACATGGTACGTAATGTATAAATCGCCAAACTGATTTTCTTTTTTATAAACAGGAAAACCTTTTCCTTTCAATTTCACTCTTGTGCCATTTTGGGTTTCGGGCTTGACATTTAGTTTTACCTGTCCGTCGAAAGTATCAATGGTAACTTCACCGCCCAATGCCGCAGTATAAAAATCGATTTCCACATCTGAAAAAAGATCTTTTCCGTCCCGTTTAAATTTCGTGTTGTTTTTAATAACGAAGGTAATCAGCAAATCACCTTTTGGTCCGCCATTCATTCCTTCTCCACCATGGCCTTTAATCCGAATTGTCTGTCCGTTTTCAACGCCTGCAGGAATCGTGAGTCGGATAGTTTTTCCGTTTACCGTCAGCGTTTGTTTTTGAGTTGTAGAAACATCGGTTAAATTCAAATGCAATTCCGCAGTGAAATCTTGCCCACCGAATTGTGTTCTTCTACCCGAATTTCTTCCAGCGCCACCAAACATCGATTCAAAAAAATCTGAAAAATCCCCCTCACCGAAACTTTGAGCATTTTCAAAACCACCTCCAAATCCGCCGCCCGATTGTTGCTGCTGATATTGTCTTTGCTGTTGCTTTTGTGCTTCAAACTGGTCGGCATGTTGCCAATCTTTTCCGTATTGGTCGTATTTTTTACGTTTTTCGGGATCACTCAATACCTCGTGGGCCTCGTTGAGTTGCTGAAACTTTTTTTGGGCTGCAGCATCATTAGGGTTTAGATCTGGATGATATTTTCTTGCCAATTTCCGGTACGCTTTTTTTATCTCAGCGGTAGTGGCATTTTTATTTAATTCCAGAACCTTGTAATAATCAATGAATTCCATTCTGTTTGAACTTTATAAAAATCGGATTTCCACTTAAAGGTACATTTTTAGAATAGAAAATAAATAAGGTTTTGCAGAGTTTTAGGATTCGGAACAGGGGAGAAGAAAAATTAAGAAGATTTTAAGAATAGGCTGTTTTCTGGGCATTTGTTTTTATACATGCTTTTACTAATTTTAGAACATGAAAAACTACACCGTCAAAACATTTGCTGAATACAAGCAAGCCTACGAGGAAAGCGTACACAATCCTGAAGGTTTTTGGGAAAAGATTGCCGACGAATTTTACTGGCAAAAGAAATGGGACAAAACTTTGGAATGGGATTTCAAGAAACCTGAAGTCAAGTGGTTTCAAGGTGGCAAATTGAATATTACCGAAAATTGTCTTGACAGACATTTGGAGAAATTGGGAAACAAAACCGCTATTATTTGGGAACCGAACAATCCGGATGAGGAATCAAGACATATCACATACAGACAACTTTTTGTAAAGGTCTCGCAATTTGCTAATGTCTTGAAGAACAATGGTATCAAAAAAGGCGATCGTGTTTGTATTTACATGCCAATGATTCCCGAACTCGCTATTGCAATGTTGGCGTGCGCGCGGATTGGAGCTGTGCATTCTATTGTTTTCGCGGGATTTTCAAGTACTGCGATCGCAAATAGGATAAATGACTCTAAATGTAAAATGCTCATCACGGCAAATGAAGTGTATCGTGGCACCAAACCAATCAACCTCAAAGCAGTTTGTGATGAAGCTTTGGAAAATACACCATCCATTGAAACTGTTATAGTTTATCGAAGAACGAACGAACCGACGCTAATGAAAAAAGGACGGGACAAGTTCTGGTTCGATGAACTTCTGGAAGCTGAGAAAGATTGTCCGGCTGAGGTCATGGATGCTGAAGACATGCTTTTTATCTTATATACTTCAGGATCCACAGGGAAACCCAAAGGAATGGTACATACAATTGGAGGTTATATGGTTGGTGTTACCTATTCTTTCGAGAATGTTTTTCAAATGAAAAAAGATGATATTTATTGGTGCACTGCGGACATTGGTTGGATTACCGGACATTCATATATTATTTACGGTCCTTTGGCCGCCGGCGCAACTACGGTCATGTTTGAAGGAATCCCAACTTATCCAGATGCTGGTCGATTCTGGGAAATTATTGATAAATTAAAAGTCACTCATTTTTATACAGCTCCAACAGCAATTCGTTCTTTGGCGAAGCAGCCGTTGGAATTGGTTGAAAAACACGATTTGTCGTCATTGAAGGTTCTGGGCTCTGTTGGTGAGCCTATCAATGAGGAAGCTTGGCATTGGTACAACGATCATGTTGGGAAAGGAAATTGTCCTGTTGTTGATACTTGGTGGCAAACCGAAACCGGAGGAATCATGATTTCGCCTCTAGCAGGAATTACATCTACAAGACCTACCTTCGCGACTTTGCCGCTTCCGGGCGTTCAACCGGCTTTAATGGATGAAAACGGGAATGAAATTGAAAATACACGTGAAAAAGCAGAAGGACGTTTGGCAATGAAATTCCCTTGGCCAGCAATGGCGCGAACCATTTACAATGATCATGAACGTTACAAGCAAGTTTATTTTTCCACTTTTGAAAATATGTATTTTTCAGGTGATGGCGCCTACCGCGATGCAACTGGAAATTACAGAATCACAGGTAGGGTAGATGATGTGGTAATCGTTTCCGGGCACAATTTGGGAACAGCGCCAGTTGAAAATGCGATAAACGAACATATATCGGTTGTTGAAAGTGCCGTGGTTGGTTTTCCACACGATATCAAAGGGTTTGCTTTACATGCTTTTGTGATTTTGCATGAAAATGTGGAAGGTAATGAACAATTGAAAAATGAAATTAGGAATGAAGTTTCAAAAATGATTGGTCCCATTGCCAAACCGGATAAAATTCAATTTGTAAGCAACCTGCCGAAAACCAGGAGCGGAAAAATCATGCGTCGGATTTTGCGAAAGATTGCCGCGAAGGATTTTGAGAATTTGGGCGATACTTCAACATTGTTAAATCCTGAAATAGTCGAGCAAATTGTGACAGAATCACAACAGGAAGCTTAATTTTAGCTGAAATTTTTGATTCAAAAAAACCTGAACTACCATGCTTGATTTTATTTTTCTTATCGGCGGAATTGCTTTGATAATTTTTAGTGCCAATTGGCTTGTTAACGGAGCATCGGCGCTTGCCAAAAAGTATGGGGTTTCAGACTTGGTGATCGGTTTAACAATTGTTGCATTTGGTACTTCGGCACCGGAATTGACAGTGAACGTTTTTGCTGCCCTTGAAGGATCTACTGATATTGCCATTGGTAACGTTTTAGGAAGTAACATTGCAAATATTCTATTGATCGTTGGGGTTTCCGCGGTTATTTTTCCACTTACAATCAAACGAAATACAACATGGAAAGAAATTCCATTAAGTCTTTTGGCAGCAATTGTTCTTGGTTTTTTGGCGAATGATGTTGTGATTGATGGAGCGGATGAAAGTTTGCTTTCGCGTATAGACGGTCTTGTTTTGATTTGTTTCTTCGCAATTTTTATGTTCTACACAGCCGATATGGCTAAAAACAGTCCGGAGATTTTACTCGATGATGAAATTGTTCCGAAACCGATTTGGAAATGCCTTTTGCTGATTGTTGGCGGATTGCTCGGACTTTATTTTGGAGGCGATTTTATGGTTGATGCTGCGGTAAATATTGCCAATCGTTTTGGAATGAGCGAAAAATTAATAGGCGTGACGATTATCGCGTTGGGTACTTCCGTTCCCGAACTTGCAACTTCAGTGGTGGCCGCGATGAAGAAGAACACCGATATTGCAATTGGAAATATTGTTGGTTCCAATATTTTCAATATTTTCTTTATTCTCGGACTGACTTCCATAATTGAACCGCTTCCGTTTGCGGCAAATATGAATTTTGATATTTTATGGGTGATTTTTGCCAGTCTCGTTTTATTCTTGAGTACACTTCTTTTTGGTAAAGGAAGGGTAGGCAGGAAAGAAGGGATTATTTTTATCGTATTTTATGTTGCATATATTCTGATTTCAATATTTAGGTAAACTTGCCATTTTTTTGATTTTTAAAAAATCCGTAACTTTTTATAAAATTAAAAAATGGAAGAAGATGCGCTGGAATTTGCGAGAAAGGCACACGGAAATCAGCAAAGAAAATATACACAGGAAATTTATATTGAACATCCCAAGCGGGTTGCCGAAACGGTAAGGAAGGTTTCGCATACTTCGGAAATGATTTGTGCTGCTTATTTGCATGACGTAGTTGAAGACACGCCGGTTTCGATTGAAGAAATTGAAGAAAAATTCGGTAAAAACGTCGCCCTGCTTGTTCATGAATTGACAGATGAATACACAAAAGAAAAATATCCGCAGTTAAACCGAAAGCAACGAAAAGAAAAGGAAGTTGAACGCCAAGCAAAAATAAGTCCGCAGGCAAAAACCATAAAACTCGCCGATGTTATTGACAACACACCAGATATTGTTAGGAACGATAAAGGTTTTGCATTAAAATATGTCAGGGAAATGGATAATTTGGTTCAAGTGCTGAAAGAAGGAAACCGAAACTTATTACAAGAGGCAAGAAATGAAATTTTAAAAGGCAAAAAAACATTGGGAATTAAAATTTGACCTGATATTTTTCGTCCTGAAAATTTTTTTGAAAACAATAGTCTTAAAAAAGAGGAGGAAAGAAGGTTAAATATCAAAAAAATAAGGCAAACGAGGAATTTAAAGTAGAGAAGGAATTTTCCTATTTAAAAGCCGTACTTTTTATTTGAAGGAAAGATTGTAAAATAAGAAGTATTTCCGTTTTCCCTCTTCGCTGAGTTTTCAGTTTTCCGAAGAAAAAATTTTCACTTCACAGCTTAAACTTGCATTTCACCTTTTTCACTCAATTAAATATCCGTTCTGTGATTAATTTTTCGGATATAAAATGTTTGAAATCAACAAAATTTATTGTTTGGCTTTCAGTATATTGAAATAAAATTGCCCATGCCAAAAATTACATTAGCGTTGTTGGAACATAGGAATGCGGTGCATATTTCTATTAAATTCGATTATGATGATGCTATTTTGAAGCATGTAAAAAAACTGGAAGATGTATGTTGGAGCAAAACACACAAAACTTTTTATCTTCCTTATAATGTCAGTAACAAAAATCGGATTTTTGAACATTTTGTGAATAAAGGCTGGTTTGTGGATTATTCGGCTTTGCCCAGACAATTACCGAAACCGGTAGAACCCGTTTTTGAGAAGAAAGAATTGGGAAAACTGACCCCGTCTAAATCCGCAATTGTTGAAGCTTTTAGGAAATGGATGATGCAACAGCGGTACAGTGATAACACTTCGAATACCTACTGTAGTCTTTTAAAAACATTTTTAATGTTTTATGATGAAAAGGAAATTGATGAAATAACGGAAAAAGATATTGTAAGGTTCAATCAGCATTACGTGTTGGCCAATAATTACAGTAGGACCTTTCAAAACCAGATGCTCAATGCATTGAAGCTGTTTTATATTCGTTACAATAATACTTCGTTTCTTTTTGAAAATATTAAAAGACCACGAAAGGAAAAACGCTTACCCGAGGTTCTTTCTCCCCAAGAAGTTTATGATATTCTGAAAAATATAAAAAATGTGAAGCACCGAAGTCTACTGATTTTAGTTTATGCCTGCGGACTTCGGATTGGGGAAGCATTAAATTTAAAACTAACCGATATTGACAGTAAAAGGGGATTCATACATATTAAGCATGCAAAAGGGGCAAAAGACAGGTATGTACCGCTAAGTGCGAAAACCTATGATGTTATAAAACAGTATTACAAAATATACGAGCCCAAAACCTTTTTGTTTGAAGGCGAAGGCGGAAATGAATATACGCAAAGCAGTGCAAGAAAAATTTTAAGAAATGCAATTGCAAAGACAGACATCAAAAAACACGTCACGCTACATACCTTGCGACACAGTTTTGCAACTCATTTGTTGGAAAATGGAACAGATATACGATACATACAAAGTATTTTAGGGCACAACAGTCCCAAAACCACCATGATTTATACTCACGTAAGTACCACTAGTTTAAAAAACATAAAAAATCCGTTTGACGATATAGATATTTAACATAAATTGCCAGAAGTATAACAATCATAAAAAGTACTGTTATACCACCGAATACAAGAACATATAAGCACTTTCAGTGCTGATATAAACAAGTTATGCACAATACAAAAACGCCTTTGCGCTTGCTTTGAGATTTTAAGCTAGTTTGCGCGCACCAGCCGCCTAAATGTTTTTGTACGGATGCATAACAGCGCATATAAAACAGGCTTGCATTCCGTTTATTAAGAAACATCCGTTGCAGCTTTTTTAGAAGACATAATTATATCTACCATTTCTTCGGTCGAGTAGTCTTTATCCTCGTGCTTTTCATCATCTATGTATTTGCCAAATTCATCGTAAATAAATTCATTAAAATCACATTCAGTTACACCGTCTGGGCATTCGCCAAACATTTTTAATTCTGTGGCAATTTCCATACACTTAAAGTGGTTTTTCCAAGTATAAATTTCGCCATCATAAACACAAGTAGCAAAATCATAATGCTCACCTTTTTTTATAGTTCCACAACACCAATTACAAGTGTGGTCTTTTTTTGCTTTAGGTTTTTTTTGATTTAAAATATCCATGATAAAAAGCTGTTTAAATTATTAGTTATTAAGATTATTTATTTTAAAAAAGCCGCCCATTTCATATACGCATACCGTTGTGCGTAATTTAAGAAACTCGTAACTAAATAAAAAAATATAATTTCACCATTACTTTTTTCTAATTAAAACACTGAAAAAATTATTAAGGACTTAAAGAATAAAAATATTGAAATTATTAAAATGTATATTACTCTTACTAATTTTGAACAGTTGTTCAGTAAGTAAAAACTCTCCTTCAGGAATAATTGACGTAGGAAATTTAGCATTTGTAGAAATGCAGCAATTAATAGGGGAAACTGAAATTGACACAAATAAAATTAAAGCTGTTAAAATCTATTCTTTTAAATTTAAAAAAAATGGAGAAATTAAAGACAGCACTTTAATTAAATATCAAAACATGAATTATTTTTCCACATTTAAAGACCACACGAAATACGAAATCAAATACGACAGTTTAGGTAGAGAATTTGAAAGATATGCTACACGAATTGAAACTGGAGAAACTCATTTAAATTATCGAAAAGCCTATGACGCTGAATCAAACTTAATTTTATGGACTGTTTATAATCGTGATGGTCAAGTGAATTTTGATGTAAGGTATGAATACAACTCTGATGACAAACTGATTAAAGAGACTAAATATTATGGCTATTTCCTTTATGACGAACCTGAACTCAAATATATTATGTACTATGAATATCTATCAGATAATATTGTTAAGACCTTTAGTTGCAATGAAAATGTGGAAAAGGAAAAATGCAATTCAATTAGATTTACAAAATATGACAAAAACGGAAATGTAATAGAATCAAACAGTGGATTTCTTGATAATGGAAAATTTCAAAGTTCTGAAAAAATGATATCCTCGTATAAAATCAATAAAAAGATTAGCGAGAAATACTACGTTTCGGACACTTTAAGTTTTGTTCGCTCTTATGAGTATAACGAATTAAATTTACCGATTTCGACAACTATTGAATATCCTATTACTAATTATCCAACACAATTGACAAAATATTTTTATCAAAAAAATAAAAAAACTACGCACAACAATGGCTATAAGTAATTGCTTGTTCTCGCCTACTTCTGAAAATCCTAGCGGATTTTCAGTTTGGTGTGTACTTGCAAAGTTAAGTGCTAGTCCACGCAACTACTCATAGCCGAGATCGTTACCTGCAAGCTGAAAAAAAATCCAGCCGCACATTTTAGCACTTTTGGTTTTTCCCACCACAAAGCCAACGCTCAAAAAACCAAAAGAGCTAAAATTTCCCGACGCTCAAATTGATAAACAAAACATTATTTTTATATTTGACAAAAAAAGTCAAATTATGTTGGATACATTAGTTTCAATCGGAGATACTTTAAAAGAAATAAGAGAAACAAAAGGTTTTCATCTTCAAGAAGTTGCAGACAAAACTTCAATTAATTACACTTCATTAAGCCGAATTGAAACTGGTAAACGACTTCCAACTAAACCACAAGTTCAAAGTTTAGCTGAATTTTATAGTTACAGCGAAAACGAATTAATTCGACAATTAATTAGTGACAAAATAATCTATGAGGTTCAAAATGAAGATTTAGGACTTGAGGGTTTTCATCTTGCCGAACAAAAATTAAAATATGGAATAAATCTTTTTAATGATTATAAAAATCAAGAAAAATTTCAATTACAAAGTCGCAGATATATTGGAAATAAAGCAAAATTGACAGATTGGATAATGGAAATTATTAAATCGGAAACGGAAGGAGAAGGAACATTTATTGACATATTTTCTGGAACTTCAATTGTAGCAAAATCAGCAATGGAAAAATATAAAACTGTAATTCTAAACGACATACTCTACTCTAACAATATTACATATCAAGCATTTTATGGAACACTAAAATGGAATTCAAACAAACTTGTCGAATTGGTGAATGAATATAACACATTAAATCCAAAATCAATTAAAGAAAACTATTTCTCGAAAAACTTTGGCGGAAAATTCTATGAAAAAGAAATTTCAAAGCAAATTGGCTACATTAGACAAGACATTGAAAAAAAGAAAAAAAATAATGAACTAAATTCAAGGGAATACGCGATTTTACTC
>DASSWB010000104.1:0-33208 GCA_035705495.1 Salinimicrobium sp.
ACTTCATCCGCAGATACGGTCATGCTTTTTTTATTAAATATAAAACGATTGGACCTTATGCTGTAATAAATAAATGTGAAAACTAAAAGAAAAGATTGTCAGGACTTTGTCGTCAAGTTGACGCTTCAATTTAAATCCTGACAATCTTTTTTCAAATTTAAAAATCCAATTTTTTCCTTTTTGGATTTTTGACTTTTTTACTTTCCGTTAATCAAAATAACTAAAAGTATCTCCTTCTTTGATTTTCAATATGCTTTCATAAATGAGCCTGATCACATTTTCCACATCTTCCCGATGCACCATTTCAACTGTGGTATGCATATAACGAAGCGGTAATGAAATGAGGGCTGAAGCTACGCCACCATTACTATAGGCAAACGCATCCGTATCAGTTCCCGTTGCTCTTGAAGAAGCCGCTCTTTGGAAAGGAATTTTCTTTTCTTCAGCTGTATCTATAATCAATTCCCTAAGTCTGTTCTGCACCGCAGGCGCATAAGTGATTACCGGACCATCGCCGATTTTTGCATAACCATTGGTTTTCTTCTCAATCATTGGAGTCGTGGTATCATGCGTCACATCGGTTACTATTGCAATGTTTGGTTTAATACGTTGCGTAATCATTTCGGCACCGCGTAATCCAATTTCTTCCTGTACCGAATTCACAATATAGAGTCCGAATGGCAGTTCCTTTTTATCTTTTTTCAGTAAACGCGCAACTTCAGCAATCATAAATCCGCCCATTCTGTTGTCTAGTGCTCGGCAAACGAATTTGTTTTCGTTAAGAATAAAAAATTCATCAGGGTATGTAATCACACAACCTACATGAACTCCCAACGCTTCAACTTCCTCTTTTGTATTACATCCTACATCGACAAAAATATTTTCGAGTTTGGGTGTTTCTTCTTTACTTTTATCTCTCGTGTGAATTGCGGGCCAACCAAAAACACCTTTTACAATCCCATTCTTGGTGTGGATATTTAATCTTTTGGAAGTTGCAATTTGGTGATCACTTCCACCGTTTCTAATTACGTAAATCAATCCGTCGTCGGTAATATAATTCACGTACCAAGAGATTTCATCTGCATGGCCTTCAATAACCACTTTGAATTCTGCTTGGGGATTTATTACGCCAACGGCTGTTCCGTAGGTATCAGTGATGAATTCATCAACATAAGGTTTTAGGTAATTCATCCATAACTTTTGACCCTCCCATTCATAGCCCGTTGGAGAGGCATTATTTAAATATTTTTCCAAAAAATCTATAGATTCCTGAGTTAGCATTTTGTCTTTTCCCATTGTATATTTCATTTGCCCACGAATTTACTAAGAAAAATTTCGGTGAACAATTGGCTTTGTATAATTTTGGAATGATTTTAGTATTTAGGGCTCAAAAAAAAAGCGTTTGAAAAATAAATTGTTCCTTTCTATTTTATTTTTTCCAGTATTCGTTTTAGCACAAGAAACGGGACAGGATTCAATTCCCAACCTTTATATCATTGAAGGAGATACAATTGCGCAACAATCAATTAGTTTGGATGAGGTTGTGTTGATGAGCAAATTGAAATTTTCCAATAAAGACGAAAGGTTGAGGTATCTTATTTTGCGAAGAAAGACCAGAAAAGTTTATCCTTATGCAAAATTGGCTGCTGAAAGATTGGTTGAACTCAACAGTAGGCTTGACAGAATCAAAACAAAAAGAGACAGAAAACGATACACCAAAATCATCGAGAATTACGTAGAAGAACAATTTGCGGCTGAACTTAAGAAACTGACCCGTACTGAGGGACAAATTCTGGTAAAGCTCATCCATCGCCAAACGGGTACTACGACTTATGAATTGATCAAGGAATTGAAGAGTGGTTGGCGCGCTTTCTGGTACAATACCACAGCAAGTATGTTCGATATTTCGTTAAAAGAAGAGTTTGATCCCGAAAACGTACACGAAGATTATTTAATAGAAGATATCCTACAGCGTGCTTTTAATGCGGGTGTATTGGAAAGACAGCCGCCAGCTTTAGGCTTTAATTTTTTTGAACTGGAAAATAAGTGGGATTAAATTTCATTTTATTTCAGGAAGAAACTTCCGATAGTTAACGCAGTACAGAGGGATAGTGCTAGAACGCTAATGACAATAAAAGTTTTTTGATCACTTTGTTTGAAAAGAAGAACAATTCCGAGGATTAGAAAAAAGATTTCAGCTAAAAGCAATGGAAAAGTAAAGATTTCTGCTACAGCCCCAATCAGAACATTGGTAATATTGTAAAAATCAAGCACGAAAAGCGTCAAAAAATACAAGCAGATTACAATGCTAATTATGAGCAATCTCTTTCCGTCGATTAAATTTTTCATTTTAAAAACGTTTGATTTTTCTCATGCAATGTATGAAAATTCGGAAAGGTTCAGATTTGTAATTTAAAATTCAGGATAAAACACAATGGCCAGAATCCCAATGAGCATCAATATCTTCAAGATTAAACTCATTCGCTTATAATCTCTTTTCTTTTTGATTTCAAAAATTTTAATCGCAAAATAGAGTAGGGGGCCAAGGATAAAAAACAAAACGAAAAGTACGGCAAAAGTATTTTCGTAGAGGTAAGTATAAATGTAATAAACAATGCCGGCAATGGGCAAAATGCTGAATACCGCAATTATTTTGTTTGCGCGCGAACGACCTAAAACAATGGGCATGGTTTTCATCCCTGTTTTGTAATCACCATTGATATCTTCTTGATCTTTCAGCATTTCTCGTAGAAAATTGATAAGAAATGCGAAAATTGAAAAGTGAAATAAAATGTTGAAGGCATGCCGGTTTTCTGAATTTGAAAAATGAAAATTCGGTAGCAAATCGAAGATTCCCACAATTAAAAAAACAAGGGAAATAAGAAAACCAATAAGAATATTTCCAATCAAGAAGCTTTGTTTCAACCGACTCGAATAAAAATATAACAATGCTGAAATTAGAATGAATAAGACTGAAAATCCCGATTTACCAATTCTGTGGGAAAGGTAGAATCCGATGCCTACGGCAATAAAATTGAATATTATATAAAATACTAAAGCCGTTTTTTCTGAAATCTTCTTTCCAATAATTAGTTTCGAGGGTTTATTGACCCAATCAGTTTCTACATCGTAAATATCATTAATGATATTTCCACCTGCAGCCAAACAAACAGTTGCAATTACCAAAAGAAAAAAATCGAACAATTCCAACGCGGGGGAAACTTCAAATTTTTCAAACAAAAAAAACCGAATGCAGCACTGCGTGAGAATGATGATGATGAGGTTTGGAAACCGTATGAGACGCAGAAATGTCAATTTTTATAAGGTATCTTGTTTATGTATAATGCTGGTCCTTTATTGTCAATGACTGGAAACGGCTTTTAAACCGATAATTGAAGCGATTAAGGTAAAAAGAAAAAACATACGCCAAAAATCGGCCGGTTCCTTAAAAAACACAATACCAACAATAACGGTTCCTACAGCTCCAATTCCTGTCCACACCGCATAAGCAGTTCCGATGGGCAAGACTTGGGTGACTTTATAAAGCAAGGTCATACTGATTGCCAAACAAGCCAAAAAACCTATAAACCAATAAGTTGACGTGTTTCCTGAAGTCGAATTTGCTTTTCCCAAGCACGCCGCAAAAGCGACTTCAAACAATCCGGCGATGATCAATAAAATCCAATTCATTTAAGTCAGTTAAAAAGTAAATAAGTTAAAGTTAAAAAGTTAAAAAGTTAAAAAGTTAAAAGAGGAAAGAATACAACATCTCAAATTCCAAATTCCAAATCACAATTCCCAAATCTCTATTCTCTTTTTTAAAATAGTCTCAAATCTAACAGCGCAGCGGTCTAATTTCTAAAAACGCAGTGATCTAATTGATCCACTTTCCTTGTACTTTCAGTACCTGTTCAATCACGTCGCGTATGCAGCCTTTTCCTCCTTTTTTATGTGAAACATATTTGGAGATTTCCTTTATTTCTGCCGCGGCATCTTGAGGGCAACAGGGCAAACCCACCTTTTGCATCGCGTAGCTATCGGGTAGATCGTCTCCCATATAGAGCACATTTCCGGGTTCAATTTTATAAAGATCCAAGAATTCATCCAGTTGTTCGGTTTTATCTTCGGAACTAAAATAGATATCTGTAACTCCCAATGCACGTAACTGTTGCTTGATCCCTGGATTTTTTCCACCGGAAAAAAAGCAAACATTATAACCTTTTGCGACCGCGGTTTTAATGGCAAATCCGTCTTTGTGATAAGTCGTTTTCAGAATAACGCCACTATAATCTATTTGTATGGTGCTATCGGTCAGAACACCATCCACGTCAAAAATAAAAGTGGTGATTTCCTTTAGATATTCTTTATAACTCTTTTCCATGGAACTGCTGAATTGATTTTGTTAGCAAAGTATAAATTTCCTTTTGGCGTTCATTTTCCAAAACCGAAAAATGAGCATCAATGGTTTTTTGATCCTTTCGAATGGCCGGGCCCGTTTGTGCTTCCGAAGGTTTTAATGTCGTCACTTTGTTTGCCGTCTCCTTTATGAGCGGTTGTAAAATTTCAAATGGAACCATCTTTTCCTTACAAATTTCTTCGCCCATCACGTACATGTGATTTACAAAATTTGACACGAATACGGCCGCGAGATGTAATGATTTTCTTTGTTCAGAAGAAATGGGAAAAACATTTTTTGAGATCGATTCTGCCAATTTTTTTAAAGTTACAAAATCAGTTTCAGAACCTGCTTCCAAACAAATTGGTGCTTCTTCAAAATTTACTTCTTTGGATTTTGAAAATGTCTGAAGCGGATAAAAAACACCTCTTCGGTTAAACTTTTTCAGCACATCAATTCCTACAGAACCGGAGGTGTGGACAACAATTCCATCTAAATCCTGAAGTTGAGCAGCAATTTTTTCAATAACATCATCTTTCAAGGCAATCAGATAAACATCTGCTTTCTTTAATGAATTTAAAGAGGTAGTTGTGCTGGTTTTTTCGGCAAAAGCTTTCAAGTTTTCCGGTTGATGGTTGTAAACCTGTATAATCACTGCTTTTTCCGAGTTAAAAAAAGCGTTGAATAAATGCGTAGCTACATTACCAGTCCCTAAAATAACCACTTTGATCATTCTGTAAAATTACTAAAAAAACCCACGATAAAAATTAACGGGTTTTTCCTTTTTTTTGTTGACTTCCCACCCTTCTATTTGTTAATAAAACCGTAATTTTGCACGAGTTTATTAAGCCTTTCAAAAATGCAAAAAAAAATAGCTTCTTTTCTTTTCTCCACCCGATTAATGGCAGTTCTTTTTATAGTTTTTGCCGCCGCTTTGGGAATAGGGACCTTCGTGGAAAACGAATATTCAACAGATACAGCAAAAAAACTCATTTACAATACTTTATGGTTTGAAGCCATCATGGCCGTTTTCTTGATAAATTTTGCAGGTAACATTAAAAGATATCGACTTTATAAAAAGGAAAAATGGTCAACCTTACTTATCCATTTGTCGTTTGTAATCATACTTCTTGGCGCTTTTGTCACCAGATATATTAGCTATGAAGGAATGATGCCGATAAGAGAAGGGGAGGTTGCGAATACTTTTCTGTCTCAAAAAACCTACCTCACGACGTTAATTGATGGAGAAATTGATGGTGAACCCTTAAGAAGGGAGGTTCAGGAAGAAATTCTTTTGGCTCCGGGAACCGATAATTACGTAGAAATAAATACAGACTACAACAAGGAGCCGGTTAAAATTGAGATCATAAAATATATTCATGGTGCCGAAGAAGGACTCGTGGAAATGGAAAATGGGGAAAATTTCCTCAAAATTGTAGAAGCAGGTGGAGGTGACCGACATGATCATTTTCTAAAAGAAGGACAAGTAAGCAACATCCACAATGTAATTTTTACTTTTAATTCTTATCGTGACGGCGCTATCAATATTGTTCACAAAGATGGAGAATACACGATTTCGTCTCCTTTTGAAGGTTCCTATACGCGCATGGCGGACATGAAAGAGGGAACAGTTTCAAAAGACACCGTGCAACCTTTGGTACTGCGTTCTTTATATAATTTGGGTGGAATGCAGTTTGTAATTCCTGAACCTTTTGTCACTGGTAAATACGATATAATTTCAACTGAAGTCAAAAGCAAAGAACAACCTGATGCGGTGACGGTAAAAATTTCAACCAATGGTGAATCTAAAACTGTAAGTTTATTGGGCGGTTTGGGAATGATAAATGATCCGAAAAAACTCAATGTGGGCGGACTCGAATTTTACGTTCGTTATGGTTCCAAAGAACATGAATTACCATTTTCTATTCAGCTTAAAGATTTTATAGCTGAAAAATATCCTGGAACCGAAGATTCATCTGTTCCCAGATATGCTTCTTTTAAAAGTAAGGTGGAAGTAATAGATAACGGAGAGCAATGGCCTTATGAAATTTATATGAACCACGTTTTAGATCATGAAGGTTATCGGTTTTTTCAAGCTTCTTTTATGCCCGATGAAAAAGGAACCGTTTTATCTGTCAACCACGATTTCTGGGGAACATGGATTACCTATATCGGCTATACTTTGTTGTATATCGGTTTGATTTGGATTTTATTCGACCGTGGTTCACGATTCGGGGAATTGAAAAAAATGCTGGATAAAATCAAAAGAAGAAAGAAACATCTAACTACAATTCTTGCATTTTTCTTTCTTTCGGTTGGTGGTTTTGCACAGGCTCAGGATAACGATCATAAACATGACATGTCTATTTCTGAAGCTAGGATTGATTCTCTTTTGAAAGAAATTGTTGTAAAAGAAGAACACGCTGAAAAATTTGGTCATTTGGTGGTGCAGGATTTAGCGGGAAGAATGAAACCTGTTAATACATTGGGTTCTGAATTGTTGCGAAAACTGAGTAAAGCTGATAAGTTTAAGGACTATAATTCAGATCAAATACTACTTTCTATCCTACAAAATCCGACTCTCTGGTATAATGTTCCCATTATCAATGTTAAAAAGGATAATGACAGTATCCGTAGAATATTGGGAGTTGACCAAGATCAAAAATATTTGGCGCTCACAAATTTCTTTGATGAAAAAGGAAATTACAAGTTGGCATCCTACCTTGAAGGCGCTTATAAGGCTTCTGTAAGAAATCAGTTTGAAAAGGATTTTGTCAATGTTGACGGAAGGGTGAATTTATTGTACAATGCACTCCAAGGAAAATTACTTCGCATATTCCCAATTCCAAATCATGACAACAATAAATGGGTTTCCTATCCCGAAGCTGGAGAAGCTGGGTTTACGGGAATGGATTCGGTGTACACGAAGCAGATTATTCCACTTTATGTGAGTGCGCTTTATAAAGCAAAACAAACTGGGGATTACGAGGAAGCAGATTTGTATTTACAAAGTATCAAAGATTTTCAGGAACGTTTTGGTTCGGAAGTTTTACCTGAAGAAAGTAAGATCAATGCTGAAATACTCTATAATAAATATGACATTTTCCGAAATTTATTTTGGATGTATATGCTTTCGGGAGTGCTGATGCTCGTATTTGTGATTTTTCAAATTTTTAAAGACAATAAATTCATCCGATCATTTATTGGTTTAACGAAAATTGCGGTTGCAATCATGTTCATTCTACATACCGCAGGATTAATTGCGCGATGGTATATTTCTGGTCACGCTCCCTGGAGTGATGCTTATGAATCTATGATTTATGTGGCTTGGGCCACTATGTTGTTCGGATTGCTCTTCGGTCGGAAAAGTGATTTGACCATTGCTTCCACTGCGTTTGTGACTTCAATGATTTTAATGATTGCACACTGGAACTGGATGGATCCAGCAATAGCAAACCTACAGCCCGTATTGGATTCTTATTGGTTGATGATTCACGTTTCGGTGATTGTTGGAAGTTACGGTCCGTTTACTTTGGGAATGATTTTAGGCGCTGTTTCCTTGATACTCATGTTAATGACTACCGAGAAGAACAAGGTCAAAATGGATTTAAATATCAAAGAAATCACCATTATCACTGAAATGGCTTTAACTATTGGTTTGGTGATGCTTACAATCGGAAACTTTTTGGGTGGTCAATGGGCCAATGAAAGTTGGGGGCGTTATTGGGGATGGGATCCAAAAGAAACTTGGGCTTTGGTAAGTATCATGATTTATGCTTTTGTAATTCACATGAGATTGGTACCTGGAATGAGAAGTAGATGGTTATTTAATTTCATGTCTGTAATTGCTTTTGCAAGTATCATGATGACCTATTTTGGTGTCAATTTCTATTTGTCTGGTTTGCATTCGTATGCCAGTGGTGATAAAGTAATTACCCCAAATTTCGTTTATTATTCTGTTGCGATTGTAGCACTGTTAGGATTCTTTTCTTATTTAAGATATAAGAAGTTTTATTCGAAAGGAACCAAGGCTCGTAAATAAAATAAGTTTTCATTATTTGGTTAATTCTGAAACAAAAAAAATCTGCTGATTTTCAGCAGATTTTTTGTTTTATAAAAAAGATAAAAAATGAGTTAAACCATTTGTTCCGGTTTTACCCATTGATCAAATTCTTCTTCGGTTACATGTCCCAATCTTACCGCTTCTTCCCTTAATGTTGTTCCGTTTTCATGCGCGGTATTCGCTATTTCTGCGGCTTTGTAATACCCTATTTTTGTGTTTAATGCAGTAACAAGCATCAAGGAATTGTTCAATAATTCTGTAATTCGTTTCTGGTTCGGTGTAATTCCGACAGCACAGTGTTCATTAAAAGAAACACATGCATCTCCTAGTAATTGTGCACTTTGTAAAAGATTGGAGGCCATTAAAGGTTTAAAAACATTCAATTCGAATTGTCCTTGCATTCCGCCAACCGTCATCGCTACATCATTTCCCATTACTTGCGCACAAACCATGGTTAAGGCCTCACATTGCGTAGGATTCACTTTTCCAGGCATGATGGAAGATCCAGGTTCATTCGCTGGAATATTCAATTCACCAATTCCGCTACGCGGACCAGAAGAAAGCATTCTGATGTCATTCGCGATTTTATTTAATGAAACGGCGAGTTGCTTTAAAGCACCGTGCGTTTCAACAAAAGCATCATGAGCGGCAAGTGCTTCAAATTTATTTCCCGCGGAAACAAAAGGTAATTCAGTGAATTTTGCAATAAATTCGGCCACACGTTTAGAATATCCTTTTGGTGTGTTCAAGCCTGTACCAACCGCCGTTCCGCCCAGTGCCAATTCAGCTAAATGAGGCAAAGTGTTTTCCAAAGCTTTTAATCCGTGATCCAATTGTGCAACATAACCGCTAAATTCTTGTCCCAAGGTTAGGGGAGTGGCATCCATAAAATGGGTACGGCCAATTTTTACCACGTTTTTAAATTCTTCCGATTTTTTCTTCAGCGTATTTCGCAGTGCCTTTACACCAGGAATTGTTACCTGAACCACCTTTTTGTAAGCAGCAATGTGCATTCCGGTTGGAAAAGTGTCATTTGAAGACTGTGATTTATTCACATCATCATTCGGCTGCAACGTTTTTTCTCCTTCCCCAATATTTTTACCAGCCAATTGATGCGCACGGTTTGCAATAACCTCGTTCATATTCATATTGCTTTGGGTCCCACTTCCGGTCTGCCAAATTACCAGCGGAAATTGATCATCATGTTTCCCTTCCAAGATTTCTTCACAAACTTTTGCAATTAAATCCCTTTTCTCTACAGGAAGAACGCCCAACTCACAGTTTGTGAATGCAGCCGCTTTTTTTAAATATGCAAAACCATAAATGATCTCCAATGGCATGCTTCCGGCAGCACCAATTTTAAAATTATTTCTGGAACGTTCGGTTTGCGCGCCCCATAACTTATCGGCGGGGACCTTTACCTCGCCCATAGTATCCTTTTCAATTCTGTACTCCATATTTTTTGGTATTATCACTGTAAAAATTTAGAACGTAAAATTAGTGAGATTTCAATTCTCTACCGAAGATTTCGGCTTATTTATAACCGTGGAAAATAAAATTTTAATTTTATTGTATAAACAAATTCAGACTTTCTTATATTTGGCAAAAGATTACAAAAAGGGAAATCATGTTTGAATTCGATCAATTTTTAGGATTTTTAGCGTTTATGTTCATTGCCCTTATGGGGTTTTGGCTTATGTTGTTCCTAGTTTCCATCGTACCTTATTGGATAGGTGGTTCTGTCAAGGAAATGATGGATGAAAGAAAAGAGAAGAAACGTCTGGAAAAGGAGAAAGTATAGAAAATGGGACTCACGTCCCATTTTTTTGATATAAAAAAACCGCCATTTGGCGGTTTTTTATTTTCTAAATTGTTTCTATTCCGTAAAACTACCTTCTCCCATTTCCTCTTGGTCTTGTGCGGCACCTTCTCTTTGTTGTCTTTGTTCCCTTTTTTGCTGATTAAATCTATAGGTGAAAGAGATGCTGATTGCCCGTTGCCTCCATTGGAATTCACTTTCTCTTTCGAAAAAATCTGTAGTGGTAAGCGCACTTCTTTTTCTGGAATTTAATAAATCCCTCACATTTAAAGAGATGGTGGCATTTTCATTCCAAATATCCTTTGCCAATGCCATATCGATTGAAAGTAAACCGTCAGACTTTGTTTGGGCATCTTCTGATGCACCTCGATAGAATGCATTCGTTTGCCATTGAATTTTTGCCGGTAAAGTTACTTTTGATCCGAACCTTGCAAACCAGCTTGTGTTTTTGGCTCCATAATCTACTGCTTCAATTCCATCATTCGGGTTGGCGTCATATTCGCCTTCTGTTTCAAATTGAAAAAAGTTGAAACTACCGTTCAGTCTTAACCAATCTGTAGGATTGTACATAAGACCTGCTTCTGCACCCAATCGCTTATTGCTGGCCAAGTTTATGGGAATTGTTCTGATTATTGTAATTCCATCTGAAGTTTCCTGATCTGTAGCTTGTTCAACTCTTTCAAATGAATCGGTTTCGTGTTGGTAATAGACGGAAGAAGTCAGTGTTAGTTTTTCCCATCTCTTCAAATATCCAATGTCATAAGCATCTGAAAAAGCAGGTTCCAAATTCGGATTTCCTTGGAAGATATTTGTTCGGCTCGATCTTGAAGGAAATGGATTTATAAACCATCCTCGCGGTCTGTTGATTCGTCTGTTATAACCGATTGTAATATTTTCCTTCTCGTTCAGTTCGTATATTAAATTAATGGTGGGAAACAATCCGAGGTAATTATTGTCGAAATCAGTATCAATAGGAATTCCAAATTCTTGCTGAAGTTCTTCTTCTGTCAATTCTGATTCAATTTTTCCCTTTAACTGTGTGTTTTCCAATCTTAAACCTAAAAGAAAGGAGAAATCGCCAAATTTATTTCCATACTGCGTGTAAAGTGAGTTTACATTTTCGGTATAATTGAAAACGTTCGATAATTCTTGACTGATTTCCATGTTTCCAGTTGCAAGATTTTCAAAACTTAGTTGGTAGTCGGTGATTTCTTCTTCAAAATTTCCGCGGTAACCAGCTTCGAACTGAGCATCTTCTCCAATTGGCAAAACATAATCTGTTTGAAGTAAAAATTCATTTTGTGTTTCTTCGGTGAAAATTTCTTCATTTTCAAAATCTACCATTGCATTTTCCGGATCAAATTCAGAAACAAAAGTCTCTTGAGTTTCAGCATCTTTTTCATATTGAAAATCTGCCGTTAACTGATGACCTTCATTATTGAATTTATTGATATAATTCAACGCAAATTGATAACTTTTATCCTCTTCGGTCACAAATTCTGAACGCTCGGTTCGTTGCTCCATCACACCGTTATTATACCTGCGACTCATATTGGTGGTAAGATCTTCATCTTCTCCATATCTTAAAAATCCTGTTGCTGTAAGTGAGGATTTATCGTTTATGTAATATTCAATTCCAAGACTTGTGTTGAAATTTCGGTTGAGTCGTTCCACCTCCCGATCTTCGATAACCCTTTCAAATGCAGGTTCTACCAAATCTCCATTTTCATCTGGAAAAGGAAAATATTCGGTGTTTGAGTAAAACTTTCCGGGTGCATCAAAATATCTGAAACCCGATGTATTGAATAAATTGAATTTGTCAGTCCTATAATTTATGTTGGCTGAAAGTCCGGCATTGTCTGGATGGCCCGCTGTTGCTGTAACAGATCCGTTAAAACCAAGTGTTTTTTCTTTTCGTAAAATGATGTTCAAAATACCCGCCGTTCCTTCAGCGTCATATCTTGCGGAAGGTGAGGTAATCACTTCAACGCGTTCTATTGCATCGGCAGGTAGTTGTGATAGTACGTCGGTATTTCCGAATCCCGCCATTGCCGAAGGTTTTCCGTTTATCAGAATACGTACGTTTTCATTTCCCCGCAAACTAATAGCACCTTCAACATCCACCGCAACAGAAGGAATATTGCTCAAAGCATCGCTTACAGTTCCTCCTTGAGTGGTTAAATCTTTCCCGATCGTGTAGATTTTTTTATCCAAGCGGACTTCCACTTGTGTGGTTTCGGCGGTTACGATAACTTCATCCAAACTTGCAGCCGACATTCCGAGAACAATGGTTCCTAAATTCAATTCGGAATCCATGGTTCTGTTTTTGAAAACCTTGGGTTCAAACGAAATAAATTCTACGGTGATATTATAGGTTCCTGAAGGAACTTCAACTGTGAAAAAACCATCTACATTGGAAATTCCTCCAGTTAAAAAATCAGGATCTGTGGTACTTTGAATGGCAACAGTTGCATATTCCAGGGGTACTCCCGATTCATCTGTAACTTTCCCCGAAATTGTAACCTTCTGATTTTGTGCATAACCGCTAAAGCTGAAAAATAATATAAAAAGAAGGGCACTTTTTAAAAAGTGCCTTTTTAAAATGGAACTCATATCTTGTTTTTGTGTTGTTGGACAAAATAACACTAGAAAGGTTTAATGGGATCTGTGTTTTTTTGCGGATTTTTTAAATTGAAAAAGCAACTAATTGTTTGCCCGTTCATTAATTCGTCTTGCCCGTGCATTATTTATTTCCATATATCGAAGAAATTGAGGTCTTGTTAAGATATCCCGCATGTCCGCATATTCCCTTTTTTGGAGGTTATTTAATACTTTTCGCTTCTCTTCCGCTGGTAAATTTGATTGAATAACCTCATCTTTTTTCATGGCAAATTCAATAATTTTATCCTCCATCAATTCCATTTGTTCAAGACTCATCGCCAATTCTCTTGTCCACTCTGCTGCTTCTTGAGCAGCTTTGGCTTCCATTTCGCGACTGGGTTCACCTTGAATCATATTTTGTGCATTCCCTGTCAAGGAAAAAATACTGATTGCTATGATAATAAAATACCGTTTCATGATTCTGACTTTTCTTTCAAAATTAAGAACGGCTTGTGTTTATTATGGTTAATCGCGGGTTAAAGTTTTTAAAAAGTTATGACCTAACTTGTTAATTAATAAGTTTTTCTATTTCAGAGGAAGGTCGGCCAACTACAGCTTTATGATCTTTTTCAACAATAGGTCGTTCAATTAACTGCGGATTGTCGACCAGTATTTTAATCAATTCCTCATCGTTCAAATTCTGATTTTTAAACTGTTCTTTCCATATATTTTCATTCCGACGAACAATTTCTGATGGTTTCATTTGAAGTTTTTGCAGTAAATTCTTCAATTCATCTTCAGATAAAGGTTGTTTCAAATATTCCCTTACTTCGAATTCTTGACCCGAATTTTCTACTATCTCTAATCCTTCGCGGGATTTTGAACATCTGGTATTGTGGTAAATTTTTATCATTTTGGAAAAGTTTAAAGGTTAAGAAGTAAAAAGTAAAAAAGGCAAAGTTAAAAATAGCAATTATTTAGTCTCCTGTCTACTAACCACTGCACACTGACCACTGATATCACTATTCACTCTCCCTCTGTCCCATCATCATTAAATAAGCTTTCAAAAACCGATCAATTTCGCCATCCATCACGGCATCTACATTTCCAGTTTCTTCTGAAGTCCGTACGTCTTTTATCAATTTGTACGGATGCATCACATAGTTTCTGATTTGCGATCCCCATTCAATTTTCATTTTAGAAGCTTCAATTTCATCGCGTTGTGCTTGCTGCTTTTTCAATTCGATTTCGTACAACTGACTTTTCAGAAGTTGCATTGCTTTCGTTTTATTATCCAATTGTGAACGCGTTTCAGAATTTTCGATGACAATTCCTGAAGGCGCATGCCTCAATCTCACGGCAGTTTCAACCTTATTTACATTCTGTCCTCCAGCTCCGGAGGAACGCATCGTTTCCCAAGAAATATCCGAAGGATTGATTTCAATCTCAATAGTGTCATCTGCCAAAGGATACACATAAACCGAAGCAAAAGATGTATGTCTTTTTGCATTACTGTCAAAAGGGGAGATTCGTACCAATCGGTGTACTCCATTTTCTCCTTTGAGCCACCCGAAAGCATAATCGCCTTCAATTTCCAAAGTCACGGTTTTTACGCCTGCAACTTCTCCCGCTTGATAGTTCAATTCTTTAATTTTATAATCCTGCTTTTCGGCCCACATCAGGTACATCCGCATGAGCATTTCAGCCCAGTCACAACTTTCTGTTCCGCCGGCACCCGCGGTAATTTGTAAAACCGCACTCAGATTATCGCCTTCTTCTGAAAGCATGTTTTTGAATTCCAGTTTTTCAATTAAATCCAATGCCTGTGCATGTTTTTCCTCAACTTCTTCGGCTGTAGCTTCTTTTTCTTTGTAGTATTCAAAAATGATTTCGAGATCTTCGACCAAAGTTTCGGCGGAAGCATAATCCTGAACCCATTTTTTTTCGGCGTTGAGTTCGCGCATAAGAAGTTCGGCCTTTTTTGCGTCATCCCAAAAATCGGGTGCAAAGGTTTTTTCTTCTAAATTGGTGATTTCAATTTGTTTGGCATCAACGTCAAAGATACTGCCTCAATGCGGTGACGCGAGACTTGAGGTCTTTGATATTATCTTGTGTGATCATGTAAAAAAAATATTTTCAACAAAAATAGAATTAAAGCTTTCCTTTCCGAAACAATTATCTTTTTATTTAATAGTTTTAATTTTTAAAAAGGAAAAATCGATGATTATAGATTTAAGAAGTGATACCGTTACAAGGCCAACAAAGGAAATGTTACAGGCAATGATGACTGCTGAAGTTGGTGATGATGTGTATAAAGAAGATCCAACCATCAATAAATTGGAAGAAAAACTGGCAGAAATGTTCGGAATGGATGAGGCTTTGTTTTTTCCCAGCGGAAGCATGGCCAATCAAGCAGCAATCAAGTTGCACACTCAACCGGGCGAACAATTAATTTGTGATAAATGGGCGCATGTTTTCAATTTTGAAGGCGGCGGGGTTTCTTTCAATTCGGGCGTTTCCTGTAAATTAATTGATGGTGATCGGGGGATGATAACCGCTTCTCAAGTGAGGGAAAATATCAATCCGCCCGACTTTTATCACAGTCCGTTAACGCGTTTGGTCTGTGTTGAAAATACAACGAACAAGGGAGGCGGCGCTTGCTATGATTTTTCGGAATTGGAAAAAATCAAAAAGGTTTGTGAAGAAAATGAACTCGGATTTCATTTGGATGGAGCAAGATTGTTTAACGCACTTGTGGTAAAAAAAGAAGACCCGAAAGATTATGGAAAATTATTTGATAGTATATCTGTCTGTTTATCCAAAGGATTGGGAACACCAATGGGTTCTGTGCTTATCGGAAATAAAAAAATCATGAAAAATGTAATCCGCGTAAGAAAGGTTTTGGGCGGCGGAATGCGACAGGTTGGTTTTATGGCTGCCGCGGGAATTTATGCGTTAGATCACCATATTGATCGTTTGGCCGAAGATCACAAAAGAGCAAAAGAAATAGGCGCAAAATTATTGAAGCAGGATTATATAAAAGAAGTGGAGCAGGTTGAAACGAATATCGTAATTTTCTATTTAAAAAATTCTTCGGAAGAGCCCGGATTTTTAAAGCAACTTCAACAGGAAAATATACGCATCAGCAATATGGGACAGGGAAAACTGAGAATCGTAACGCATTTGGATTATACGCAGGAAATGCATGAAAAGTTTCTAGACGTTCTGGAGAGGATTAAGTGAAATAGTGGTCAGTAGTCATTGTCAGTGATCAGTGGTCAGGGTTTGAATTATTCGGATATAAAAAAGGTGTTTTTTCCATTTTGGAAAAACACCTTTTTGGTTATCTATTTTTCTATTTTTTTGAAACGGTCAATAGGTAATCTTAAATACCAGCTACTGACCACTGACCAACTGACCACTTTCAACAACTGACAACTTTATTTAAAAGCATCCAACCCAGGAATATCGGGCATGCCTTCTTTCGCAACAGCAGCCAATTCACTTTCATTGATATTTGTCGCTTTCTCAATGGCTTTGTTCAAGGTTAAAACTAAATAATCTTCCAATTGCTCCTTATCTTCCATTAATTTATCGGCAACCTGAATGCTTTTTATTTTTCTATTTGCTGTAATCGTTACTTTAAGCAATCCGTCGTTAGAAGCTTCATCAATGAGAACATTGTTCAGCCTTAATTTTGTTTCTTCTACTTTTTGTTGGGCTTCTTTGATTTTGTTCATCATCCCCATCATATCTCCAAACATATTTTCAGTATTTAAATTTTCTTGAAAACAAATTTAGTAAATTGCCAGGTTTTAAACACGAACATGAAAAGACTTTTATTTATTATTCTGCTGGGAATTGTTAATTTTGCAGCCGCTCAAAAACAGGAAGATTTGGAAAAAATGATAGTGCCACCCGTAACAAAAAAAGTACCGCAGAAATTGGTTTTTCATGAGGATGAAAGAATAGACAACTATTTTTGGATGCGTGACAGGGAGAATCCGGAAGTGATTCAATATCTCGAAAAGGAAAACGAGTACAACGAGAAAATGACCGCTCATACCAAAGTCCTGCAGGAGAATTTGTTTGAGGAAATGAAAAGCAGGATTAAAGAAGATGACGAATCTGTTCCGTATAAGTTAAATGGATATTGGTACATAACCCGCTACGAAATTGGAAAAAACTATCCTATTTATTCCAGAAAAAAGGAATCTTTGGATGCACCTGAAGAAATTTTGTTCGATGTCAATAAAATGGCGGAAGGTCATGATTACTATAGCTTAGGGGGATTAAATGTTAGTGAAGACAATAAACTGATTGCTTTTGGTGTCGACACCTTAAGCAGGAGAAAATATACGATCCAAATTAAAAATTTGGTGACGGGTGAGGTTTATCCGGAGAAAATACAAACAACCACCGGTAGTTCTACTTGGGCAAGTGACAACAAAACGCTTTTCTATACCAAAAAAGATGAGCAAACACTTCGCTCCAATAAAATTTATAAACACGTGTTGGGCACGGATACTTCCGCAGATCAACTCGTTTATGAAGAACAGGACGAAACTTTCAATTCCTATATTTATAAGTCGAAATCACGTGAATATATATTCATAGGATCCAGCAGTACGCTTACTACAGAGTACAGGTTTTTAAAAGCAGACAATCCGAATGGGGAGTTTGCAATTTTTCAACCCAGAACGCGCGGACTCGAATATAGCGTTTCCCACTTTGGTGATCATTTTTACATTCTTACCAATAAAGATGAAGCTGTCAATTTTAAATTGATGAAAACGTCCGTAACTCAAACAGAACAAGAAAATTGGAAAGAAATGATTCCGCATCGCGAGGATGTGTTATTGGAAGATATCGACATTTTTCAGGATTTTCTGGTAGTAAGTGAAAGAAACGAAGGACTCAATAAAATAAAAATTATTTCTTGGGAAACGGGAGAGAATTATTATATCCCATTCGATAATGAAACCTATACTGCTTACACCAGTGTGAATCCTTCTTTCGATACTAAAATCCTAAGGTATTCTTATAATTCATTGACCACGCCGACCTCGGTTATTGATTTCAATATGGAAACCAAGGAAAAGACGGTTCTAAAAGAGCAAGAGGTTTTGGGTGGAAAATTTGATAAAAACAATTACGAATCGGAAAGAATATGGGCAACAGCCAACGATGGGACAAAAATTCCGATTAGCATTGTTTACAGAAAAGGAATAAAAAAGGATGGTAGTAATCCGTTGTTATTATACGCTTACGGATCTTATGGTTCAACCATTGATCCGTATTTTTCAACCACTCGCTTAAGTTTGTTGGACAGAGGATTTATCTATGCGATTGCACACGTCCGCGGAGGGGAATATTTGGGAAGACCATGGTATGAAGAGGGGAAATTATTGAGAAAGAAAAATACTTTTACCGATTTTATAGATTGTTCCAAATTTTTAATTTCAGAAAATTACACCTCGCCAAAACATTTGTACGCAATGGGCGGTTCTGCAGGAGGTCTTTTGATTGGTGCAGTTATTAATATGGCACCACAATTATACAATGGAGTTATCGCTGCGGTTCCTTTTGTGGATGTGGTCAGTACAATGCTTGATGAAACCATACCTTTGACTACTGGTGAATATGATGAATGGGGAAATCCAAACGAAAAGGAATATTATGATTATATGAAATCCTATTCCCCTTATGATAATGTAATTGCACAGAAATACCCTAATATTCTTGTAACCACTGGTTTACATGATTCTCAAGTACAATATTGGGAACCGGCGAAATGGGTGGCCAAATTACGTGAATTGAAAACCGATAATAATATTTTACTGTTTCACGTTAACATGGATGCGGGTCATGGCGGTGCTTCCGGTAGATTTGATGCACTTAAGGAGGTTGCCGAAGACTATGCATTTTTGTTAGATTTGGAAGGGATAAGGGAATAATAAAAAAAAATTAATTAAATTTGCTCGATCTCAAAATAAGTTTTGGTGTCCATCTTTGAAAACCGAAACTTTTTGGCAAGAACTTCAATTTTATGAAAGAGGATTTACAGGTTTATGATAATGTATTGCAACTTATTGGTAACACACCACTAATACATTTGAATAAAATTACTCAAAGTCTTGATGGCGATTATTTTGCAAAAGTAGAAGCTTTCAATCCGGGACATTCAACCAAAGATAGAATAGCCTTATACATAATTGAAGAGGCAGAACGTAAAGGTATTTTGAAACCGGGAGATACCATTATAGAAACTACTTCGGGAAATACGGGTTTTAGTGTTGCAATGGTAAGTATCATTAAAGGATACGAATGTATTTTGGCGGTTAGTTCAAAATCTTCCGCAGATAAAATCGACATGCTGAAAACAATGGGGGCGAAGGTTTATGTTTGTCCGGCGCATGTTTCAGCTGATGATTCCCGATCCTATTATCAAGTAGCAAAAAGATTGCACGAAGAAATGAAAGGTTCCGTGTATATCAATCAATATTTCAATGAATTGAATGTTGATGCACACTACCAAACTACTGGGCCAGAAATCTGGAATCAAACCGAAGGAAAGATTACGCATTTAATTGCATGTAGCGGTACAGGCGGTACTATTTCGGGTACTGCAAAATTTTTAAAAGAACAAAATCCAGAGATAAAAATTATCGGTATTGATGCCTACGGATCTGTACTTAAAAAGTATCATGAAACAAAGGAATTCGATGCTGAAGAAATTTATCCATATCGAATAGAAGGTCTTGGGAAAAATTTAATTCCTACCGCTACCTATTTCGACATCATCGACAAATTTGTTAAGGTTACTGATGAAGAAAGTGCACACACAGCTCGGGAACTTGCAAAAACGGAAGGGCTTTTTGTAGGCTATACCAGTGGTGCTGCAATGCAAGGTGTTAAACAGTTGGCAGAAGAGGGGGAATTTACAAAAGACAGTAAAGTTGTAATTATTTTTCCAGATCACGGATCTCGCTATATGAGCAAAATATACAACGATGACTGGATGCAACAGCAAGGTTTTTTCGACAGCAAAAATGATCAAGCTGTTGAAAGAATAGAATACATTAAATAAAAATTTTATTTTTATTTAAAAAGCATCCGAAACGGATGCTTTTTTGGTTTTAAAAAAGTACAAAACAACGGAACAAAATCTACTTTTACAGACAAATAATATACGTATTTGAGCTTAATTTAAGTACTTTTGCAGTTCTTAATTCATAATTTTATGAGAGATTTATTTGACAAAATATACAAAGATAAAGGACCTTTGGGCAAGTGGGCAGAACAAGCGGAAGGCTATTTTGTTTTTCCCAAACTAGAAGGACCTATTTCCAACAGAATGAAATTTAGGGGCAAAGAGGTAATCACGTGGAGTATTAATGATTACTTGGGTCTTGCCAATCATCCAGAAGTTAGAAAAATTGATGCGGAGGCTGCTGCGGAATATGGTTCTGCTTATCCAATGGGCGCCAGAATGATGAGTGGGCACACCAGTCTTCACGAAAAATTGCAAGATGAGTTAGCGTCCTTTGTACATAAAGAAGCGGCTTATTTATTGAATTTTGGATATCAAGGAATGGTTTCAACCATCGATGCCTTGGTGACCAAGGACGATGTTATTGTTTACGATGTAGATGCGCACGCTTGTATCATTGATGGGGTTCGTTTGCATATGGGAAAACGATTTACCTATAAGCACAATGACATGGAGAGCATCGAAAAAAACTTGCAAAGAGCGGAAAAAATCGCTGAGCAAACGGGTGGCGGAATTCTGCTGATTTCCGAAGGGGTTTTCGGTATGCGAGGAGAACAGGGAAAACTAAAAGAAATTGTAGCCTTAAAGGAAAAATACAATTTCAGGTTTTTTGTTGATGATGCGCATGGTTTTGGAACCCTTGGTGCTACTGGAGCCGGCGCTGGGGAAGAACAAGGTGTACAGGACGGAATTGACGTTTACTTTGCCACTTTCGCAAAATCACTGGCCAGTACAGGTGCTTTTATCGCGGCCGATCAAGAGGTGATAGATTATTTGAAATATAATCTGCGCTCTCAAATGTTTGCAAAATCCCTACAAATGCAATTGGTTGTTGGTGCTCTAAAACGTTTGGAGATGCTGCGTACAATGCCTGAACTTAAAGAGAAACTTTGGGAAAACGTAAACGCTTTGCAAACAGGTTTAAAAAGCCGAGGATTTGATATTGGAACCACTCAAAGTTGTGTGACGCCAGTTTACCTGAAAGGAAGCATTCCTGAAGCTATGGCTTTGGTGAAGGATCTAAGGGAGAATCACGGCATTTTTTGTTCAATCGTGGTTTATCCAGTGATTCCTAAAGGACTTATTTTGTTGCGAATGATTCCTACCGCAACACATACATTAAAAGATGTTCAGGAAACCTTGGATGCATTTGATGCTATACGTGAGCGACTCGAAAACGGAACTTATAAAAAACTTTCTGAAGCCGTTGCTGCTTCCATGTCGTAAAACTTGATTTATTATATTGAAAAATCCCACAATTCGTGGGATTTTTTGTTTTTAAAAATTGTGGTTTTCAGTTTGGTTTTTTTCTTAACTTTTATTTCCTCCTACGTTGTTGTCTTCAAGAATAACATCTTCGGAATGTAAATCGATTCTATAGGAAACTCCTGCACCTATTTGCCATCTTGAGGGCGTATCTTTAAAATTGAATAATACGGAAGCATCAACCTGAAAATTATCAGAAAATAAATAGGCAGCACCACCACGTGCAATATTGTCACTGTAAATATCACTTTTGATTACTTGATATTCCCCAAAAACCGAAAAGTTGGGGTTTACAGAATGCGTCATCGTAAAAATTCCGGCGTAAGTGGGAAATTCTTCCGTGATTTTATCTCCAATAATATTCATTACGAATACCCATCGTCCCCAGTTGTTTTGTGTAATAACAGCAACGCGAGGTGATATCATTCCTTCGTCTTCCTGCATAAATGCGTTGTCTCCAAAGTAAAAGTTGGCACCGGCGTAAACCGAAACTGCGGGAATCAATGTTTTCCATTTAAACCGTCTGTTGGCTTTCCAGCTTCTAATATTTATGGGGTCTTCTCCTTTTTTATATGGATCGTAAACTAAATATTTTGCACCGAGCGTATTGCTGTCAAAATTACTTCTTACAAAATCTTCTTCGGTGGCACCAATCGTCATTTTTGTTTTATCGTATAAGAAAGAACCCATAAGACTTATTTCCAGTTCTTCTTTGAAAAATCCGTAACGGAATGCGTAATCCAGTCCGTAAAGATTGCTTTCGGTCATGAGCAGTTCATGTTTGTCTTTGCCCATTGTGATTCCTGATTCAATCTGAATCACTCCTGTTCCTACCGCAAATGCTCCCTGGGATTCTCCTGGCCGATTCGAGTTTATGGTTTCGGTATATTGCGCCCAACCTGAAAATGTTCCAGCAAATAGAAGTACAAACAAAGCAGAGAATAAACGCATAATAATGGTTTTAGAATGTATTAGTTTCAAAGATAGAAGTTTTTTCTTTTTTCACCTCTGGTACTCGTGAATTCTATTCCAGAATAGTAATTTTGTCAAAAATTGATTTTAATGGAAGGTTTTATAAAGTTTATTTTAATTGTTCTGTTGATTTACTTCGGAATTAAACTGATTTTCCGATTTTTTGGTCCCATGATTCTGCGTTACATTATGAAGCGGGTGGGGAAGAGCATCAGCAGAAAATTTCAAGATGCACAAAATTCAGCTCAATCTGCTCATAATAGGGAAGGTGATGTTACGATTGAAAAAAAGCCAAAAACAAAACGGAAATCCAATAATGATGTGGGTGAATATGTAGATTATGAAGAAATTGATTAATTTCACGCACATTAAATTCTTTCAATGAAAATTTCTTTTAAGAAACTTATCCCACATCTTCTAGTTGTTATAGGTTTTATAATTATAGCCGTCGCTTATTTTAGTCCGATACTTCAGGGAAAACAAATTTTCCAAAGCGATATCGTGCAATATATCGGAATGGCGAAACAGCAAAATGATTTTCGGGAAAAATTTGACGCTGAACCCTATTGGACGGATGCAGCTTTTGGCGGAATGCCAACATACCAATTAGGAGCATATTATCCGCATAATTACATTAAAACTGTCGATTCGGCCTTAAGATTTTTACCACGCCCAGCCGATTATCTATTCTTGTATTTCATCGGGTTTTACATTCTGCTTTTGGTTTTAAAAGTCGATTATAAATTGGCTTTCTTGGGATCCATTGCTTTTGGCTTCTCTACTTATTTAATAATTATTCTTGGGGTTGGGCATAACGCGAAAGCACATGCAATCGCTTATATGCCGATGGTTTTGGCTGGAATTGTTTTGTGTTTCAGGCAGAAATACATTTGGGGATTTTTGTTGCTCGCTTTTGCCATGGCATTGGAAATTGGTGCGAACCATTTTCAAATGACTTATTACCTATTGTTATTGGTAATCGTGCTGGGGATTTCTTATTTAATTGATGCTTTTCGAAAACAAAAAATCAAAGAATATTTCAAATCCTTAGGCGTCATGTTTGTTGCCGTGGTTTTGGCACTCGGTTTAAATGCAACAAATCTCTTGGCCACTCAAGAATATACAGAATTCAGTACCCGGGGAGATACAGGTTTAACCATTAATCCAAATGGTTCCCCAAAAGGGACAAGTGTTTTGGATTACGATTATATCACCGAATATAGCTACGGAATTGCAGAAAGTTTTAATTTATTTATTCCGAGGTTTATGGGAGATTTCGACGGATCTTATCTAGCGGAAGAATCTGAATCTCTTTCTCAGTTGGAAAAAATGGGTGTTCCATCGCTTCAAGCCAAAGAAATTGTAGAAGGAAGTATTCGTACCTATTGGGGAGATCAACCTATTGTTGCGGCCCCTGCCTATATTGGTGCAGTTGTCATTTTTCTTTTTGTTTTGGGCTTATTTCTGATCAAAGGGAAGAACAAATGGTGGATTATTGGCGGAAGCATTCTGGCACTTTTACTTTCATGGGGCAAGAATTTTGGGTTTTTGACCGAATTTTTTATCGATTATATTCCACTTTACGATAAATTCCGCGCCGTTTCGTCCATTCAAGTCCTCATAGAATTATGTGTTCCAGTCTTTGCGGTTTTAGCGATCTCTAAATTTTTCAGTTCAAAAATTGAAGTTGTCGAAAAGCAAAATGCATTAAAATGGGCCACGATAATTACCGGTGGATTAGCGGCGGTTTTCATCCTGTTTAGTTCCATGTTTTTTGATTTCAGTGGCGCAAGTGACGGAATGCTTCTCGATCCTTTGGGAGTCGATTTTATCCGCGCTCTTAAAGAAGACAGACAAAATATTTTGGTCGAAGATTCCATCCGATCGTTGATTTTGGTTATGGTTTCTTCCGTACTTCTTTGGCTTTTTCTGAAACAAAAAATGAGCAAAAACTTGATTGTTGCTGGTTTCGCAATTCTAATTTTGATTGATTTGGTAAGTGTCGACAAACGTTACGTGAACAATGATGATTTTGTGCACGCCAGTATAATGAAGCAACCTTTTCAACCCACACGAGCGGATGTCGAAATTGCTAAAGACACGACACATTATCGTGTTTTTGATGTTTCAGAAAATACATTCAACACAGGAAAGGTTTCTTATTTCCATAATTCAATTGGAGGATACCATGCAGCGAAACCGGGAAGGATTCAGGATTTAATCGATTTTTATATTTCCCAAAACGACATGCAGATCCTAAATATGTTGAACACCAAATATTTCATTTTCCCTACGGAAGAAGGTATTCAATATCAACAAAACCCCGAAACTTTCGGAAATGCTTGGGCTGTTGATTCAATTGTAATGGTTGAAAGTGCAAATGAAGAAATTCTCGCTCTTGGAAAAACCAATTTGAAGCATGCGGCAGTTGTCAATAAAAAGAATGCCGATTTGCTTTCTGGATTTGAAACGGGCAAAAGTGCTTCGGCAGAAATTAAATTGACGGGTTATCAACCAAATAAACTTCAATATCAATTCAATTCCGAAGAAAACCAACTTGTTATATTTTCCGAAGTTTATTATCCGCATGGTTGGAAAGCCTTTATAGATGGCGAAGAAACTCCACATTTTCAAGCAGATTATGTTCTAAGAGCGATGATGGTTCCGGCTGGGAAGCATGAAATCGTTTTTAAATTTGAACCAGAAGTTGTTGAAACAGGAAGTACTATTTCATTAATAAGTTCTATCTTATTGGGCACGATTCTGATCGGCGGTATTTTTTTCAGTTTTAGAAAAAGGAAAAATGATTCCGCTGAATCTTAATAATCCTTTTTTAAATGAAAAAAAAAGTGCTTATCGTTACTTATTACTGGCCCCCCGCAGGCGGACCAGGAGTACAACGATGGTTGAAATTTGCAAAATATCTTCCAAAATATGGATTTGAACCGGTAATTTATACGCCCAGTAATCCAAATTATCCATTAATCGATAATACCTTGGAAAATGAAGTTCCGGAAGGGATTTCCGTTTTGAAAAATCCGATCAAAGAACCTTACTTTTTTGCCAATCTGTTCTCTAAGAAACAAACAACCAAAATAAGTTCTGGAATCATTTCCGAAGAAAAAGAACAATCTAGGCTTCAGAAATTAATGTTATACATACGAGGGAATTTTTTTATTCCGGACGCCAGGGTTTTATGGGTGAATCCATCGGTGAATTTTCTTACAGAATATATAAAGGAAAATAACATCGAAACCATTATCACAACAGGACCACCGCATAGTTTGCATCTTATTGGTTTGGGATTACAAAAAAAATTAGAGATCAAATGGATTGCCGATTTCCGCGATCCTTGGACAAGCATTGGTTATCACAAAAAATTAAAACTTTCAAGTTCTTCGCAGCGCAAACACAAGCATCTGGAATGGGAGGTTTTAAATGCTATGGATTCTATAATTACTACAAGTTTTACAACGAAATCAGAATTTGAAAAAATTACTTCTAAACCCATTCGCGTAATTACAAATGGCTATGATTATGAAAAAGTCGAGAAATTGCCCTTGGATACCAAATTTACCTTAGCGCATATTGGCTCTATGCTTTCGGGGCGAAATCCTGAAAATTTGTGGTTGGCACTTTCAGAAATTATTTCTGAAGACAAGAATTTTTCAAAAGATTTTGAGCTGAAACTAATAGGTTCCGTGAGTAACAATGTTCTAAGATCCATTCAAAAATTCGGTCTCGAAACCTTTGTAACCAAAAAAGACTATGTTTCACATAAAACTGCTTTGGAAATCCAGCGGAGCTCACAAGTTTTATTGCTTTTGGAAATTGATAGTGAAGAGACAAAAGGCATTATTCCTGGGAAATTATTCGAATATATGGTAAGCGGAAGGCCGATTATTGGAGTAGGGCCGACGGATTCAGATATCGAAAAAATAATGAAGGAAACCAACACGGGACGCTATTTTTCTTATTCTGAAAAACCGGAGATCAAAACGCATCTGATTGAACTTTTTAATCAATTTAAAGCCGGAAATCTTAAATCGGCTCCCATTGGTTTGCAAAAATACAGCCGCGAAGCATTGACGGGGGATTTGGCGCAGGTCATAAACAACAATAATTAATGGGAATTGTTCTAAAACAGTCGTTTAAAAACGTTGTAACCACCTATTTGGGTTTTGGGATTGGTGCGATCAACACTTTGTTTTTGTACACGCATTTTTTAGAAAAGGAATATTATGGTCTGGTGACTTTCCTGCTTTCAGCCGCAAATCTAATTTGGCCATTAATGGCTTTTGGCGTTCATAATACACTGGTGAAGTTTTTTTCTTCATACAAAACAAAACAAGAAAAGGATAAATTGCTGAACATGATTTTGCTGATGCCGTTAGCAATTTCAGGCTTTTTGGGTATTATTGGTTTCATTTTTTACGAGAGCCTTCTCAATTATTTTTCAGACGATAATCAGTTGGTCCAGCCTTATGTATGGCTTATTTTTGTTGTTGCGGTTGCCACAGCTTATTTCGAAGTATTCTTTTCTTGGTCAAAAGTTTATTACCAAAGTGTTTTTGGAAATTTCATGAAAGAGGTTTTTCACAGAGTGATGACGTCAATTTTGTTAATCTGTGTCTATCTGAAATGGATGAATGTTGAGGAATTTATTTACGCATTGGTGGGCGTTTATGTTTTACGAATGTTGATTATGAAGGTTTATGCTTTTAGTCTGCATTTTCCAAAATTGTCAATTTCCTTCCCAAATAACAAAATTTCCATTTTAAAATATTCCTCTTTAATCCTTTTAGCGGGCTCTGTAGCGATGGTTTTATTGGATTTGGATAAAGTAATGATTGAAGCCTATTTGCCTATAGAAAACGTGGCCATCTTTGCCATCGGAATTTATATTGCATCGGTTATCGCGGTTCCGGGAAAAGCAATGCATCAAATAACATATCCTCTCACAGCAATGCTTTTGAATAATCGTGACTTTGAAGGTTTAAAAAGCTTGTACAAAAAATCCTCTATAAATTTATTGGTGGTCAGCGGAATCATTTTTTTACTGATTATAGGGAATTTGAGACAATTATATGAAATAATACCAGATGCTTATCAAATTGATTTTAGCATTATTGTTTTAATCGCAGTTGTAAAATTGTATGATAATATACTGGGGAATAACAACAGTATTTTATTCAATTCTGATTACTATCGATTGGTTTTGGCAACAGGCGTTTTTTTGGCGGTTCTCGCTTTTGTTTTGAACCTTGTTTTTATTCCTTTATTCGGAATTTACGGTGCCGCGCTCGCAACATTTATCGCTTTTGCAATATACAATACCGCCAAGATAGCCATCGTTTATTGGAAATTCAAAATGCATCCTTTTTCCAAAAAAACAGTTGAGATCCTCTTATTTATTTTGATTTTTTCTGTTGGTTTTTATTTCTGGGATTTTCCGTTCCATCCAATCATAAATATTCTTTTAAAATCATTAATAATAGGCCTCGGTTATTTATTCATTGCCTTCAAGTTTCATTTTTCTGAGGATATTTCGGATTTATTTTCCAAATGGAAACGATGATTTTTGAAAATAAAAAAAGGTTGTTTAAAAGTAATTCATCACGTTACACGGACGAAAAAACTTTGTAAACAACCTCTTAATTCCCTTTTTAATTTTCTAAAAATCCTAGAATTGGTAACGAATACCAAATCCGATGTCAAAACCTAAGTCGTCATTGTAATCGTTGAAACCTATTTCCGGTCTAAAATCCAAGGAAAGCAATAGCGGAAAATCGAAATTATATTCAATACCCACATCACCGGCGACCAATCCGAAGAAATTATCATTGTCATGGTCATTTCCAAAATGGCTTTCATCATAACTCACGCTCCCAATACCTGCACCGGCACCAAGATACCAGTTAAAACCTCCTTCAATGTTCCAAACCCACTGGTACAATCCTGTGAGTCTAAAAGCATCGATATGGTCACTACTTCTCCAACCAAGATCCAATTCCAATCTGTTGTTTTCACTTAATCCTCGCTGGTAAGAAATTTCTGTTCCAAATCCGTCATTGTCACCCAATCTTAAACCAATAGCATTTTTTGAAATCGATTGAGAATAGGCGGTAAACGCAAACATAAATACCAATAAACTTAAAAGTGATTTTTTCATTTTCTATATTTTTGATTTGATTACAAAATTAACATAAGACTTCCCAAGTATTCCTTAAAAGTCGCCAATACTTTGTTAAATGAATTAACAGGAAAATTCTACGTTTAGTATAATGCTAATCTCCCAATGCTTCAAATGGCATCTACATTCGTTTATTTCTTACTTTTGAAAAGCTAAAAAATTTGTATGAACTGGGATCAATTGGCAGAAAGTTTAGAAGGCGAATTCTTTTATGATGATTTGTCGCGCAGGTTGTATGCTACAGATGCATCTGTTTATCGGGAAATTCCGGATGCAGTAGCCTACCCAAAGAACCAATCGGATTTAATTCAGATCATACAATTTGCCAACGAAAATGGAATTGGGATTATTCCAAGGGCTGCAGGTACTTCTTTGGCCGGACAATGTGTAGGGAGAGGAATTGTGGTGGATATTTCGAAATATTTCACTGAAATCCTAAAAATTAACCCCGAAAACAAAACGGTTACTTTACAACCTGGAGTAATTCGGGATGATTTAAACCGAGTTTTATACGACTACGGACTTTTCTTCGGACCCAACACGTCAACATCCAATCGATGCATGATTGGCGGAATGTTGGGCAATAATTCCAGCGGAACGACTTCCATAAAATATGGTGTTACCCGCGATAAGATTTTGAAAATGAAAGCGCTGCTCAGCGATGGGAGTAAAGTCGAATTTAAAGAAATTTCAAAACAAGAATTTGAAGGCAAACTAAAACTTCAAACGCGGGAAGGAGAGATATATAGAACTTTATGGCACGAATTGAAATCGGAAAAAATTCAGGAGCAAATCAAAACCAATTTTCCGAAACCTGAAATCCACCGACGAAATACGGGATATGCCTTAGATGAAATCATTGATTCAGATGTTTTTTCTGATTCAAAAAAAGGATTTAATCTTTGTAAACTTTTGGCAGGAAGCGAAGGAACCTTGGCTTTTACCACCGAAATCACTTTACAGCTGGATGATCTCGAACCGCGGTTCGGAGCTATGGTAGCAGCACATTTTTCGAGTATAGAAAAGTGTATGAAAGCGGTGGTTCCAGCAATGAATCATTCGCTTTTTACGTGTGAAATGATGGATAAAGTCATTTTGGATTGCACAAAAAACAGTTTGAAATATAGACAAAACCGTTTCTTTCTTGAAGGCGATCCCAAGGCGATTTTAATGTTGGAATTAAGGTCTTTTTCGGCGGAAGACTTGGAATTACAGATTCAAAATTTGTTATCGGATTTAAAAGAAACCGAATTGTGTTACGCACTTCCGGTGTTGAGGGAAAATGAAATCATTCTTGCGCTGGAACTCCGTAAAGCCGGTTTGGGTTTATTGGGAAATATGGTGGGCGACAAAAAATCGGTTGCTTGTATTGAGGATACTGCGGTTGCGTTGTCTGATTTAGCCGATTATATTGATGAATTCACGGTCATCATGAAAAAATATGATCAGGACGCCGTTTATTATGCACACGCGGGAGCAGGGGAATTGCATTTGCGACCGATACTGAATCTGAAAAAACAGGAAGATGTTTTCTTGTTTCGAAAAATTACTGAAGATGTTGCCGCGCTGGTTAAAAAATACGGCGGATCCATGAGTGGAGAACACGGAGACGGACGCGTACGTGCCGAATTTATTGAAATGATGATTGGAGCAGAGAATTTTTTAATTCTGAAAAAAATAAAAAATACGTTCGATCCGAAAAATATTTTCAATCCAGGAAAAATTTTGGATGCGGGTCCCATGGACGAATCTCTGCGTTATGAAGTAAACAGGAAAGAACCTAAGGTAAAAACTTTGATGGATTTTTCTGATACGCAAGGAATTTTGCGCGCTGCAGAAAATTGCAATGGAAGCGGAGATTGCAGAAAACCGGCAGCAGCAGGTGGAACAATGTGTCCCAGTTACCGTGCGACCAGAAATGAAAAAGACAGTACGCGGGCAAGGGCAAATGCTTTACGGGAATATTTAACGCACAGCGAAAAACGAAATAAATTTGACCACGAAGAACTTAAAGAAGTTCTGGATTTATGCATTAGCTGCAAAGGGTGCACGAGTGAATGTCCCTCGGGTGTGGATATGGCTGCTATGAAATCGGAGTGGGAATATCAATATCAAATAGAACACGGAACTTCACTGCGGACAAAATTATTTGCTTACAATGGAATGCTGAACAAAGCGGGTTCCAAAATTCCGGGTCTTTCGAATTTTTTCTTTACAAATAAGATGACTTCTTCAATTTTAAAAAAATCAATCGGAATTGCAGAACAGAGAAGTTTGCCGAAATTATCAAAACAGACTTTGTGGTCCTACTTCAAACAACATGCTGCTAACGGTGTTTTTTCAGAATTAAAGAATCCAATAAAAACGATTTATCTTTTTAATGACGAGTTCACAAATTATTCGGATACTCAAATTGGAATCGATGCCTTGGAATTATTGACAAAGTTGAATTATGAAGTCAAAATGATTAAAAATGCAGATAGCGGTCGGACCTATATTTCAAAAGGATTTTTAAAACAAGCCAAGAAGCTTGCAAATCAGAACATCAATCTTTTTAAAAATATAATTTCCGAAGAAACACCTTTAATCGGTATTGAACCTTCGGCTATTTTAGGATTTAGGGATGAATATGCGCGTTTGGCCGACGATAAGGAAACTGCCATTGAATTATCAAAAAATGTGCTGCTGATTGATGAATTTTTAAAAAATGAAATCGATTTAAAAAACATAAAACAGGAACAATTTACTTCCGAAGAAAAAATCATTAAACTCCACGGACATTGTCATCAAAAAGCATTTTCCAATCTATTTTACACTTTTACCGCACTAAATCTCCCAGAAAATTATAATGTGACAATCATTCCATCAGGATGCTGCGGTATGGCGGGTTCTTTTGGATATGAAAAAGAACATTACGATATAAGTATGGCAATTGGGGAACAAACACTTTTTCCCGCAATTAGAAAAGCCGCAGAAAATGTAATTATTGCAGCAACAGGAACCAGTTGCCGACATCAGATATATGATGGCACAAAAAAAGGGGCATTACACCCCGTTTCTATTTTAAAAAGCGCTTTAAAAGTTTAATCTTCAACAGCTACGTATGTAGTAAGCTCCTGTGAGGAATTTACTGTTGCCGATTGTGCAACCGGTAAACTAATTGGATATTGTGACAGATCTTCAAGTTCGTATGAAAAGACCACATCGCTCTGAATCATACCAACATCTGCTGCATAAAAGTTTTGCCCAACCGAAATGTCTTGGGTTTCAAGAATTGGAATTTCTATAGGATCGCCAAAAACTTCAATACTCGTAGTGATCCTTAAAGTCAGAATGAATTTTGAGGAAATCACATCTTCGTAAGTCACTCCATTTACATCAAAAGAGGCTAAATCGCCTTCATCTGTGGTAGATACTGTATATTCAATTTCGAAAGGAATTGAATTAACGGTTTCTGTTAGCGTGTTGGAAACCGAATACAATTCGGAACCTGCATTTGCAGAAGCATCATAAACAACCACGTTTTGCAAGGGAATCGAAAAAGATTCAAATCCTTCAATCATAAAATCAAAACTACCCGTGTAAAGAAGTTGACTTCCGTTTTTCTTCATATTCCCATTGGCAAACAAGGAGGTTGTTAAACCTTCAACTGGTTGTTCGGCATCAAGTGTGTAAGAATTGTTGGATTCTTCCGCAACATATAGACTATCTTCACTCTGCATTTCTTCCATTCCGACTTCCTGCGATCGGTTATCGTAATTCCAATAATTGTCCATTGACAATGGGAAATAATTTGAATCAGAGCTTGTGTCACCCGGACCATCATCTTCGCTTGAACATGCCGAAATGACCAACAGCATTAATAATAGGGACGTTAATTTAATTTTCATGGTATTTAAGATTCGTTGATCCAAAAGTCAAAAATCCCTTTTCATTGGAATTTTTTCCTGTTTTTATTTTTTCAAATATATACATTTTAAAATTTAAGCATTCCAAAGGCTTTGCCATTTTAATTTTCAAATATCTCTCAGAAAAATTACATTTGTTCAAAAATCCATTCTATGGCGGGTAGTTCTTTTGGAAGACTATTTACACTTACAACATTTGGGGAATCTCATGCGGAAGCGATAGGAGGTATTATTGACGGTATTCCTGCGGGATTGGAGATTAATTTTGAAGCTGTGCAAAAGGACCTGAACCGTCGAAAGCCTGGCCAGTCCAAAATAGTCACACAACGCAAGGAACTGGACGAAGTGAAATTTCTTTCTGGAATTTTTGAAGGTAAAACCACAGGAATGCCGATTGGTTTTGTCATTGAAAATCAAAATCAGAAATCGGTCGATTACTCGCATATTAAAGATATTTACAGACCTTCCCACGCCGATTTCACTTATGAAAAAAAATTTGGCATCCGGGATCATAGAGGTGGAGGAAGGGCTTCTGCCAGAGAAACTGCCAATTGGGTGGTAGCGGGAGCGATAGCGAAACAAATTATTCCCGATATCAAAATTACAGCTTACACTTCCTCTGTCGGAGAAATTTCTTTGGATTCGAAAAGGAATACAATTGATTTTTCCGAAATAGAAAAGAATCCAGTTCGTTGTCCCAATGCCGAAATAGCCGTT